>DATHEN010000498.1:0-3871 GCA_035318565.1 Polyangiaceae bacterium | reverse complement strand
GCTCGAGGATGCTGCTATCAAGGGTCGCAAGGGGCCTTGGATTGCGTCACTTGAAAATCGCTCACGAGCCGAGCCGCATCGTTACGAAAGCGCGTCTGTTCTCGAGCTTCTTGCTGGCTCTCGCCAGCGCGGCCTGCGTGGATGAAAAGCTGGCCGGCGATGCCACGAGCTACCAGAAAGACCTTCGGCCTCTCATCGAGCAGACCTGTCTCGGTTGCCATGTCGAAGGCGGAGTAGCGCCCTTTTCTTTGACGAACTGGGAAAACGTCGAGCAGAACGCGGCCCTGATCGTGCACTCGGTCAGCACGGGGCGCATGCCGCCCTGGCCGGTGGCGGAGGATTGCCACGCCTTGAGGGACGTGCAGACCCTGACGCAAGCCGAGCGCGCGCTCTTCGAGTCCTGGCAAAGTAGCGGGTTTCAGCAGGGTGTCGAAAGCGATTACGTGGCGCCCGAGCGTGCTGAGGCGCCCGCGCTGGACATTGCCCACCCGGACCTCGAGCTCGAGCCGAGTGAAGCGTATGTGGCGCCGCTCGAAATCAACGATGAGTACCGCTGCTTTCTACTGACGAGCCGCTTCGAGCGCGACACGTACGTGCGCGCCATGAACATACTGCCCGGCAATCGTCAGATCGTGCACCACGTGCAAGTGCACGCCATTCCGGGCGCAGGGCTCGCTCAGGCCCAAGCCAATGACAGCGCCGAGCCCGGACCGGGGTACACCTGCTTCGGCGGGCCGAACGTGCCGGGCTCCGTGAACATGTTCAGCTGGCGCCCGGGCGGAAGCGCGATTGTCTTCGAAGAGGGGGACGCCGCGCTGATCACGGCGGGCACACAGTTCGTGATCCAGGTGCACTACCACCCGGGCGTCAGCGGTACGCCGGATCCGGACCTGAGTCGCGTTCACTTCTGGACTTTGCCGGATGGCGCGATGCCAGAGCGCATCGTGCGCCGCGCCGGTATCGTGGCGTACAATCTGAACATCCCCGTTGGAGATCCCGCCTACGGTCTGGAGCAGACGTGGCCCATGAGCGGCGTGAGCGCGGTGGGCGGCCGCAACCTGGGTGGCACCCTGAGCGTGGGCGGCACGTTCATACGCGGGGAAATCATCGGCCAGAGTCCGCACATGCACGCACTGGGCACGCGCTTGACCGTCACGAAGCGAGACGCCGCCGGGAGCAGCGCGTGTCTCGTGGACGTGCCGCGCTGGGATTTCGAATGGCAAATGGACTATTTGTACGCACCGAGCAGCTTCGTGAGCTACGAGCCCGGCGACACGCTGACGGTGCGCTGCGAATACGACAACACTCCAGGCAATCAACCCGTGGTCGGCGGCTCGCGCCTGGAGCCGCGAAATGTAACCTGGGGTGAAGGCACGCACGACGAAATGTGTCTGAACTACGTGTGGATGCGGCACGCTCGCGCCGACTATCTGAACGGCCAGCGTCCGTAACGAACGGAGGCCCACTCATGATCATCGATCTCACCGGCAAGACGGCGCTCGTATCCGGCTCGACCGCCGGCATTGGCTTCTCGATCGCGAAGGGGCTCGCGCTCGCCGGAGCGCGCGTGATCGTCAATGGCAGAACGCCGGAGCGCGTGGACGCGGCCGTCGAGAGTTTGCATCGCGACATACCGGCGGCACTCCTGCAAAAGTTTGCAGGTGACTTGTCCGACGCGCGCGCCGCGGCGGCGCTCTTTCGAGAACAGCCGGATGTCGACATCTTGGTGAACAACCTGGGCATCTTCGAGCCCAAGCCCTATTTCGAAATCCCCGACGAAGACTGGGAGCGTTTTTTTCGCGTGAACGTGCTGAGCGGGGTGAGGTTGGCGCGGCTGTATGCGCCGGCCATGACCCGGCGAAAATGGGGGCGCATCGTGTTCATTTCGAGTGAATCGGGGCTACAGATTCCCGCCGAGATGATTCACTACGGAGTTACCAAGACGGCGCAGCTCGCGGTATCGCGGGGGCTCGCGGAAACCCTGGCGGGAAGCGGCGTCACGGTGAACTGTGTGTTACCGGGTCCCACACGCTCGGAGGGGGTCGAAACGTTCGTTCGAGCGCTGGCCGGCGAGCGCGGCGCAACAGAAGCCGAAGTCGAGAAGGCGTTCTTCGAGAACGACCGTCCGACGTCGCTGATTCGCCGCTTCGCTACGACCGAAGAGGTGGCCAACATGGTCGTCTACGTCTGCTCGGAGCAGGCCTCGGCCACCACCGGTTCGGCCTTGCGCGTCGATGGTGGAGTAATTCGCGCGATCGCGTGAGCGCTGAGTCGCTCGGGACATCCGCATACGTGCGGGCACCCCAAGACGCTCGACGGCGCTCGTGGTGTGAAGTAGCGAGGGACGGTGACTTCTCTGGTCAGCAAGGTCCTCGATCGCTCGGAGGGCATCAGCCTGTACGGAATTGCACCGCCGAAGTCAAAGACAGAACCGGCGCGCCTGGAGCAAATTGCACGGCAGCAGGTGGAGCGATTGCAGGCGCTCGAAGCGGACGGGCTCGTGGTCTACGACATTCAAGACGAGTCCGCGCGAACGGGCGAGCCGCGCCCCTTTCCGTTCTTGCCTACGCTGGACCCGATCACTTACGCAACCCAGCAGCTGAGCGCACTGACTCTACCCAAAGTCGTCTATCGGGCGGTACAGGCCATACCGCGCCGCGACTTCGTGGCGTGGCTGGACAGCGTGCAGGCACTGCCCGAGGCAAGCTTTTCCGTGTTCGTGGGTGTGCCCGCGAAGAGCGCGGACGCGAGCGGCCTGTCCTTGTCCGAAGCGTACGCGCTGGCCAGAGAGCGAGCACCCAAGCTGATCGTGGGCGGCATCGCCATCGCGGAGCGCCATGCCCGCAAGCTCGACGAACAGGCGCGCCTGCTGGCAAAGAAAGACCAAGGCTGCCGCTTCTTCGTGACGCAGGCCGTTTACGACGTCTCATCCATGAAGTCGATGCTCTCCGACTATGCGTTCGTGCTCCAAGATGAGCAGCGTGAACCGGTTCCGATCATCTGCACGTTCGCGCCGTGTGGATCGCTCAAGACGCTCGATTTCATGAAATGGCTCGGCATCTCGTTTCCGCGCTGGCTCGAGAACGAGCTGCGTCGCTCGAGCGATCCACTCGAGGCCTCTGTGGAGCTCTGTCAGAGAACCTTCGCGGAAGTGCTGCACTTTGCACGTGCCAAGCAGTTGCCCGTCGGCATCAACATCGAAAGCGTCTCGATTCGCAAGGACGAGATCGAGGCGTCGGTCGAGCTTTTCAAGAGTTTGAACGCAATGCTACGGACCTCGCGCTGATAGCGCGCCGGCGAAGCGGATTCGTCCGCAGCGTCTCCGCCCCCAAGCTAAGCGATCGTATAAGCGACTCTGCGTTCGTGGCGATCCCAGACCACGCACCCGGAGGGCGCTCGAGCGGCGAGCAGCGCTGCGGTGATCGTCCGCCCCTCGCCGAGGACCACCTGCCCGAGCGTCGGATCCCGCATCAACGTTGCTTTGCGCGGGTCCTTGGGATCGTAAACAACGTAGCGCGACGCCGACCGGGGACGCATCGAACGAGCCTAGCACCGGTACCCGATCTGAACTCGACGGCGTGAGCCAGACGCGGGGTGCCGGGAGGTGCTCGCGCTGGTTCGCTGAACACGGCATCTTTCCGATGTTGGTTGCTCGAAGCGCCCCAAGCGTCGCGCTTTGACGTGTTGCGCCAGCGGCGCGCGCTTGTAAGGGCGAGGGCGGTGCATGTACTCTCCGGCGGTGGGGCGGAGAAACCGCATTGCCGCGTCCTTGCGCTCCACTTCGTGCCAGTAGCGTCCGCCGCCCGCGGTGCGGCCAGGCCGGCCGCAGGCGTTGAACAGTAATTGAACCTATGAAAACGTTTTGCGCCGC
>DATHEN010000497.1:0-4534 GCA_035318565.1 Polyangiaceae bacterium | reverse complement strand
AGCCGGGGCGCACGTCCCAGGTGTGCACCGAGAACCAGGGGTTGTATTCGCCGTCCAGCCCGATGAGCCAGTTCGAGCTCAGCCGGTAGCGCAAGCCGGCGGAGCCTGCGAATGCTCCCTTCTGGAGCGAGCCGCCTGCGGCCAGGTAGCCGCCGAGCGGGAACGGCTTTCGTCCTTCACTGACGGGAGAGGCGTCGATGACCCCCGGCGAAGAGTCGCTGCCGTCGACCACCGCGGGGGTGTCCGATTCCATGGAAGCGGGGCTCGGCTCGGGCGCCGCCACCGGCGCCGTTTGCGCACCCGCATCAGGAGCGAGAAGTAGCAACGCCGGAACGATACCGAGCAGCCCTACACGAGAGCGCGGAGCGCGCTGCCGGTCGCGCCTGCGCCGCATGCGCCACACCAAGGCGAACGCAGCTGCCGACGCAAAGCTCCACGGCGGCGGCGCAGAGGCCCCCGCGTGCGAGCACACGCAGCCGCGCTCGGCGGCATAGTCGGCTTCGGGAGCGTCGCACCAGCCGTTCTCCGCCGTGCAGCCCCCCTCCGTATCGAGGGTGAAGTACTTGTCGAGCACCTGATCGACGGCGCTGAGCTTCTCCTCTCGACTGCTCTGCGGCTCGAGCACCACCCTCAAGAGGTCGTACGAGGCCTCTACGGCCAGATCCAGGCGCTCCTGCCGTAAGTCGTCCAGCTTCTGGCAGCTATCGAGCTCCGAGTTGTGCGGCGGGCCATCGTGAGCGTCGTCGATCTCGTCCTCCACGAGATCGACGTAGTTGAGGATGGCGACGATCTTGTGCGGATCCGCCTGGCTTCGATAGGTGTGGCTGAAGCCATCCTGAAGCGTATGCAGCGCGCGACCCATCTCCGCGTAGAAGCGCGGGAGATCGGCGTCCACCGAGCCGCGGAGCGCGAGGAACACGGGAATCTCGATGCGAATGGCGGGATCGGGCGACCCCGACCAGTCCGGCATGCCGTCCAGCGCCGACTCGACGCGGGCGCGGATGAGGGCTCGGCAATCGGCCAGGGCTTGCGCCGACCCTTCTGGCTCGTCCTGATCGGGCGAGCGCAGGCAATGATCGACTTGCCCGTTCGGGTCGGCGTGCACCGACGCCAGCTCGTCGAGATCGTCAACGGAGCGTCCCTTCAAATCCACCGCGCGGTTGGCCAGGACCAGCGTCACGGCGGCCAACTCACGCATGTCGCTCGGTAGATCGAACGGCACGTCGTCGATGAGCGCGCGCTCGTTGCGATTCGGCTGAATCGGCACTGCCGTAGGAACGTCGGCGCGCACCCACGCCCATGCGTCCAGGGTAATGCGTTCGTGACAGGGGTCCGAGACGACGCTTTGTGTACTGTATGCCGCTGCTTCTCGAGCTTCGAGGAGGAGCAGGCTGCCCGCAGACAATCCGAGCGCGAGGGCGCTCAGCAAAGAATAAGCCATTCGCCTGATAGGTGTGTCCGCGCCTCGCCGCCGCAAGTGCTCGTCCGACACAACGCCTGAAACTCCGCGCGTCGGCGACGAACCACCGAGCCTGTCTGGTAGGCGTCCCGCAAGCGCGCGTCTTCGCCGGCTTGACATGGCATATTGAGCACATGCGCATCATCAACCCGGCCAACGACCAGCTCCTGCACGAGTTTGACGACGACAGCGCCGACACCGTCGGCGAAAAGTTTGCGCGTGCGAAAGTCGCACAGCGCAGCTGGTCGGCGACGCCGCTCGACGAACGGTTAGCGGTCATGCGGCGCTTCCGTGAGCTCGTCGCTAGTCGCACCGGTTCGCTGGCGGAAGTGCTGACGGCGGAGGTCGGCAAACCGATTCGTCAGTCCGAAAACGAGCTGCGCAGCTTGCTGGGCCGTATCGACTTCTTCCTGGAGCACACCGCGGCCGAGCTCTCCGAAGAAGTCGTGCTCGACGCTACGGCCGGCGGCGTCGAGGAACGCATCGCGCACGGGCCGCTCGGCGTGATCGCGAATGTCTCCGCCTGGAACTATCCGTACTTCGTGGGTGCGAACGTGTTCGTTCCGGCGCTTCTGACCGGCAACGCCGTACTCTACAAGCCGTCGGAGTTCGCCACGCTCACCGGACTCGAAATCGCCCGCGCTCTGCACGATGCCGGCGTGCCGAAGCAAATCTTCGCGACCGTGCTTGGAGGCGGCGCTGTCGGCGCGCTGCTGATCGAGCAGCCGCTCGATGGAGTGTTTTTCACCGGCTCAGTGGCCACCGGCCGTAAAATCGCCGCGAGCGTCGCGGCGCGCATGATCCGCTTACAGCTCGAGCTCGGCGGTAAGGACGCCGCGTACGTCACCGACGACGTGGACGTGACCGGCGCCGCGGCGGGTGTTGCCGATGGCGCCTTCTACAACACGGGGCAGAGCTGTTGCGCCGTGGAACGCATCTACGTACACACGGGCATCTGGGACGCTTTCATCGAAAGCTTCGTCGACACCGTGCGTGGCTTCGCGCTCGGCGATCCAATGGACGAGGCCACGTATATCGGTCCCCTGGCCAGGCGAGAGGCGCAACTGAAAGAGCTCGAGGCCCAGGTGCACGACGCGCTCGACAAGGGCGCGAGGCTCGTGACGGGAGGGAAACGCGCAGACCGGAACGGCTACTTCTTCGAGCCCACGGTGCTCGTCGACGTGGATCACAGCATGGAAGTGATGCAAAAAGAGAGCTTCGGCCCGATCATCGGCCTGATGAAGGTCGACGGCGACGAGCAAGCCACCGACCTGATGAACGACAGCGAGTACGGACTGACGGCAGCCGTCTACAGCCGCAGCCGCGAACGGGCCGAGCGCGTGCTGCGCGAGCTCGACGTCGGCACGGCCTATTGGAATTGCTGCGATCGGGTCAGCCCGCGCTTGCCATGGAGCGGCCGGCGCAACTCGGGCATCGGCTGCACTCTTTCCACCTACGGCATCGAAGCGTTCTTACGTCCCAAAGCCTGGCATCTCCGCGGCCCCTGAGCAGAAGGACGCTTCACGAAATCGACGGCCTGCTCATGACCCTGTCCGCGTTACCGCGCTCGCCACGCGCTCAGCGCTGGGTCGACCTCGGCCCAGCTGACGGTGCGTTTCACTCGCGCGTCGTTCAGGTCGAGGCGAGCGGCCCGTCTTCCCCCGATCCAGAGCTCCAAGTCACGTGGATGACCAAAGCGGAAGCATGAAGCGCGACAGAATGCGCATTCTCTTCGTCTCGGAGAACGTGACGCTGGCCCAGGTCGTCCGGCTGGTGACGCTGGCGCGTGCTCTGGATCCCGAACAGTTCGAAATTCACTTCGCGTGCTCGGAATTTCCAGCACTGTGTTTTTCGGGCACCGCCTTCACACAGCACGTGCTGTACACGCTCGAACCGCGCGCAATCGACAAGGCGCTGCGTTCAGGGCGTCGCCTGTACGAAAGGTCGACCCTCGAGCGCTATGTCAAAGCGGACCTGGAGCTGCTGGCTCGAGTAAAGCCGGCGCTGGTCGTGTCCGATCTGCGTCTATCCCTCACGATCAGCGCTCCGCTTCACGGAGTGCGCCACGCCGCTCTCATCAATGCGTATTGGAGTCCCTCGGCGGCACGCGACGGCTTTCCCTTGCCGGAACATCCAATCGTGCGGCTTTTGGGCGAGAAAATTGCCGCGCGTTACTTTCCGAAGGCCTTGCCCACCGTGTTCCGCTATTTCGCCGAGCCGGTAAACCGCTTGCGCAAGCAATACGGGCTTTCCCCGATCGGCGATTTGCTCGCCGTCCTCGATCACGCAGACTTCATTCTGTATCCGGACATCCCGGAGCTCACGCCCGTCACACACACCAGCGCTCGTCACGTGTTCTTGGGACCCGTGCTCTGGTCGCCCGCAGCGACTCTGCCGCCGGAATGGACGCAGGCGAACGCGCACGCTGAACGCACGCCGGTGTACGCGACCCTCGGTTCCTCC
The DNA here is from genome assembly GCA_035318565.1 of Polyangiaceae bacterium. Taxonomy (GTDB): domain Bacteria; phylum Myxococcota_A; class Polyangia; order Polyangiales; family Polyangiaceae; genus DATDJP01. Next base: position 612 of record DATHEN010000497.1, on the reverse strand, counting down.
GGCGACGTGAGTGTCTTGCCGACCGTGGTGCGAGCGCTCGGGCGTCTGCCGCTGTCCGTGCTGCTCGCAACAGCGCGCCGCGCCGAGCTCCACGGCCTGCCCCCGAACATTCGGCGGGTCGACTTCGCGCCCGGCGACGAGGCCGCGCGCCGCTCCGCCTTCGTGATCACCAACGGCGGAAGCAGCAGCGGCTACCAGGCGCTGGCTGAAGGCACACCGGTGCTCGGCATTCCCTTCAATCTGGACCAGTACCTGGCCATGGACGCGATCGCGAAAGCCGGGGCCGGCGTGCTACTGCGAGCGGGCAGCTTGACGGAACGAAAGCTCGAAGACGCGGTTCAGAAACTGCTCGCCGGGACGCACTATCGCGAGGCGGCAGCACGCATTGCAGCGAGGATGAAAAGCACCGACTCCGCGGATAGTTTTCGCAATTTCGTCGCGCGCGCCATCGCCGAGCCAGCGCTTCACGCGCGCGCGCGCTGACCTTGACCGCTGCTCGGGCGCGACCTTCCGAACGCGCTGCTTCGGTCTGCTCGGCTCGTAGCCCATTGACTCGGCTTCGCTCTGGCTTTGTAGTCCCCCACTACACTTTGTCCCCGGCATGGAGCCGTC
>DATHEN010000496.1:0-3651 GCA_035318565.1 Polyangiaceae bacterium | reverse complement strand
CGCGCGCTACGGGCTGGTGGGCGCGAACGGCTCCGGCAAGACCACGTTCTTGAAAATTTTGGCGGGTGACGAGCCGGCGTCCTCGGGCAACGTGACGATCGCAAAGCGCGCGCGCGTGGGCGTACTGCGTCAGGACCTCTCGATGGATGACGCCGAGCTGATCTTGCGGCTCGCCATGCTGGGCGACAAGCCCGTCTTCGACTTGCTCGAAGAACGCTCACGCATCATCGATCACGGGCAAGGCGACGCGCATCAGCTCGCCGACCTGGAGGACGCGCTCTCCACGTCCGGCGGCTACACGCTCGAAGCTCGCGCGGCTGCGGTGCTCGAAGGGCTCGGCATCCCGCGAGCTTCGCACTCCCGCCCGCTTTCCACGCTCTCCGGCGGGTTCAAGCTGCGCGTGCTGCTCGCGCAGGTGCTGCTCGGCGGGCCCGATGCGCTGCTGCTCGACGAGCCCACGAATCACCTGGACATCCTGTCGATTCGCTGGCTCGAGAAGTTTTTGGCGAGCTATCGCGGCGTGGCCGTCGTGATCTCGCACGACCAACGTTTTCTCGACAACGTGGCCACACACATTCTGGACGTGGATTACGGCACGATCCGCGCGTACCCCGGTAACTACGCGCAGTTCATGCGCGAGAAACGCGCGGCCTACGAGCGCAAAGCGACGGAGATCCAGCGCGCCGAAAAGATCATCGCCGAGAAACGCGCGTTCGTGGAGCGTTTCGGCGCCAAAGCCACGAAGGCCAAACAAGCGCAGAGCCGCCTCAAACAGATCGAAAAGATCGAGGTTCAGGAGCTGGTCGCGAGCTCACGCCGCGCTCCGCTGTTCCGCTTCACGCCGGAGCGCCCGAGCGGCAAGGACGTGCTCGAAGTGAGCGAGGTCTCCAAAGCATTCGGCGAGAAGCGCGTGCTCGAAAACATCTCACTCAACGTGAGGCGCAAAGACAAGCTCGCGGTGATCGGGCCGAACGGCCTCGGTAAATCGACGCTCCTGAAGATCATCACCGACAGACTGAAAGCCGATCGCGGCGGCGTGCAGTTCGGTCATGAAGTGCGGGTCGGCTACTTCGCCCAGGATCATCACGAGCTCTTGCAGGATTTGCGCATGACCCCGCTCGAGTACGTGTGGCAAGCCTGCCCGAGCGAGCCCTCGAACTTCGTGCGCGGTCAGCTCGGGCGTGTGCTCTTTTCCGGCTCCGACGTGGAAAAGCCGGTCGGAGCGCTTTCCGGCGGTGAGGCAGCGCGTTTGATCTTCTGCCGCATCATCGTGGAAAAGCCCAACGTGCTGATCCTGGACGAGCCGACGAACCACCTGGATCTCGAGGCCATCGGCGCGCTGGTGTCGAGCCTCGCCGAGTTCGAAGGCACGGTGATCTTCGTTTCTCACGATCGCTTCTTCGTTTCGGAGCTCGCTACTCGCATTCTCGAGATCACTCCGAGCGGGCCGCGTGACTTCCCCGGCACGTATCGCGAGTATCTGGAACGCTTGGGTGACGACCACCTGGACGCGGACGCCGTGGTGCTGCGCGACAAGACTCAGAAAGCCGCACAGACCGGCGAGGGCCTCAGCAAGGAGGCGTGGGCAGAGCAGAAAAGGCGCAAGAATCGCCTGAACTCATTGCCGGCTCGGCGGGACAAGCTACTCCAGCAGATTGAAGAGGCTGAAAAGCGCGAACAAGCGCTGCTGGCTCGCTACGCGGAGCCCGGCTTCTTCGAACGCACCGAGCGCGGCGAGCTCGCGCGCCTGGAGCGAGAGCAGGCGGAGCTGAAGGCGCAAATCGCGAGCTGGATGAGCGAGTGGGAAGCCATCGAAGCCGAGCTCTCCGAAGCGAACGACAGCGGCAGCGCTGGCTGACATGTCGCGCGCGGACGAGCTCTGGCGAAATGTACGCCCCACGGTCGCCTTCCTTTTGGCCTGGGCGGCGCTGAACACCGTAGCGAACCTGCGCTATCCCGCGGCCGATCCCGGCTTCTGGTATCTGCTTCCAGCTCTGGACGTGGTCGTCCTGTTCGGCTCGTTCGCCGTGCTCGGCTTCACGGGCCGGGAGCTCCCGCGAGCGCTGCGCTGGCTGCTCGTCGCCCTGTTCCTGTGTGCTCGCTTGCTGCGCGTGGGGGATGGCGTCCAGCAGCGCTATTTCGACAGCCAGTTCAATCTCTACTTCGACGTCCCACTCATCCCCGAGTTGTTCCGGCTGATGCACTCGACGTTTCCATTGTGGAAGTTCGCGCTGCTCGTGCTCGCGCTCGCTGGCGGCCTCGTCGCGTTGTGTTTCGGCATTGGATTGGCATTGAAGGTGAGCGAGAAGTACTTGCGCCGACCGCGGCACGTGGCGCTATTCGCCGCTCTGAGCGCCGCGGCGCTGGTCGTACCGACTCCCAGCGCAGTGCGTGGCACGGATTGGTTCGCCGCACGCTCGGTCACCGCGAGCGCCCTGCCCCGCATCGGAACCGAGATTTCTTTTCTGGCCCAGGCTGCGGAGCTCGCCGAACACTATCGCCAAAACATTCGCGACTTGCAGAGTGAGCTCCAGCGCACGCCTCAGGATCTGGCGGGGCTCCAGGGGCAACACGTTTTCTTGTTCGTCGTCGAGTCTTACGGTCGAGCCGCTTTCGATCAACCGCGGCTAGCCCACGAAATGCAGAGCCGGCTTCGAACCTTCGAAGCACGAGCGGCCGATCACGGCTTCGCGACGGCTTCCGCATGGCTCGAATCTCCGACTTACGGTGGGCGTTCGTGGTTGGCTCACGCGACCCTGTCCACTGGCGTTCAAATCGCAGACCAGCTCGCGTATCAGCTTCTGCTCCGCAGTCAGCCGCTCTCGCTGGCGCATTTTTTTCGACGTGCCGGCTACCGCGCCGTTCTCGCGCAGCCGGGCACGACTCGCCCGTTCCGTGAGGGAGATGCGTACGGTTTCGACGAGAAATACTACGCCTGGCACTTCGGCTACGCCGGACCTCGCTTCAGCTGGGCTCCGATGCCGGATCAGTTCGTGATCGATTTCGTGCATCGGCGCGAGGTCGAGCGCAGAGCCCAGCCCTTGTTCATCGAATACGCGCTCGTTTCCAGCCACACCCCCTGGGACCTGCAGCCGCCGCTGGTGGAAGACTGGAAAAACATTGGAAATGGAGCGGTCTACCAGAAGCTCCCGCCGGTGCGCTTCGACGTCCAGTGGCCCGAGCTGAACGACGCGGCCCCGGCGGCGTACGTCCGCGCGCTCGCTTACGATTTCGACGTCCTCCAGCGCTATCTCGCGGACTTCGTCCGTGGTGATGCGCTGATCGTGATCTTGGGGGACCATCAGCCGCCGCGACAAGTGACACAGAGCGATTCCCACGATGTCCCCGTCCACGTGATCAGCCGCCGCCGTGTTTTCGTCGACGCATTCCTGGCCCGCGGCTACACGCAAGGCATGTTCCCGAAAGCGAGGGCGCGGCGTAGCGGAATGCGACAGTTCTTGCCCGAACTGCTGCGCACCTTCTCCTCCAACACCCAAGAGAAGGGCTGATGGACGCGGACCCGGAAACCAGCGTGGTCCTCGACGAAGCGCGCGCCTGGGCTCTACTTCGCGAGCTTTCGCAGCGAGCGCGCCGAGGTGAACCGGTCACCGGCACCTGCCGCATCGAGCTCGAGGCGCGCCAGGAACGCCC
>DATHEN010000495.1:0-2264 GCA_035318565.1 Polyangiaceae bacterium | reverse complement strand
CGCGGGGCACCGGTGCGAAGGTGGGTCAACGGGTCACCTCAGGCAGTATCGTACCCCGGAAAACTCGCGGAATCGGGGCGAAGGATGGAGACGTACGTATAAAGAACGCCCGCACGCCCCTCCATCAGACTAAATGGGAGATCAGGCATTCCAGGCACGTGGCGCTGCCGATCGGTCGAGCTTCGGATCGTGTCGAGACAGCGGTCGCACCAAGTTGTTTCGCACAGGCGCAGCGCGCGATAGAGGTAGCGTTCTTCTTGGGTAGCTCGATAGACCGTAAGCAAGCTCAGCACTGAGCCGGCGATCCCGTGGCAAATGCCGAGCCCTTTGCGAAGAATTCCGTGCGACCAGACGCAATCGGCGGCGCGACGAGCTGCGTCGAGATATCGGTCTTCGCCGAACAGTTCGTAGGCTTTACACAGGGTCGGAAGCATGCCCGGAGCTCCGTGGCACCAATGAACCAAATCCGCTTCGCGCGGAGATTCAGAGCCGCCGAGCAGCGTCGGGAAATTGCCTTGTTCACTTTGAAGCGCAAGGAGCCCGTCGACCGCGCCAGCGACGAGCGCGCGCGTGCCGGGACGCGAGCACAGCTCCGGCAACTGCATCAGCACGTAAAGTACGCCCCCCAACCCGTGCGCGGCGCCCCCATAGAAATTCCCGTTTTTGGCTGGAAAGCGGAACGCCAAGAGGGACGGTGCGATCTGAAGTTCCGTCGAGCGTCGCGCGAGCGCTTCTCCCTGCAGAGCGCCGTCACGTATCAGCGAGTCGAAGACCGCCGCGAGCGCTGACTCGAGCTCGGGAGGACGCAGCTCGGGTGGCGTGGATCGACGCAATACCAACAAGCTATGGAGATAACCCGCGCGCCCGAAGAGGAGCTCCGTTTCGGGATGTCCGAGCGCAGCGTCGAGCCCATCCAGCACCCGCCGCATGTGCTCCGCGGCGGCGGGCGGGTCTTGCGTTCCAAGAACGACCGCTGCCAGCGCATGCACGCCCGGCGTTCCGCAATAGAATCCAGGCGACGAACCGTCCTCGGTTTGGGTCAATTCGAGCGCGCACGCGAGCGCGCGGTGACAGTCGGTCAAGCACCCTCGCGCCAATCTCGCGTGCGGCGCGACGTCTCGCAGATACTGGTGCGCCGCCCAGAGTGAGAGCGCAACACCACCTGCGCCGGCATAGAGCGTGAAGTCGGGCACGCTGAAGCGCGGATCGCTCGCCTCGGCGATGGGTCCCACCTTGGATTGGATTTCGCGGACGAGCGACGGAATGGCCGCGTCCACCTGGGTCCGAATGTCGGTCGAGATGCGCAGAGCTTCGCTGGCGCCGAGCTCGTCGAAATCCGGAAATGTGTTCACGAACCGCCGCTCGTCGGCGAGTTCTCCCGATAGACCGTTCGATTTCACGCGCGCACCTCGCGCGCAGGTTGTCACGGAAACGTGATGCTTGCGATCGATCTCGCCATGCGCAAGCTCCTCTCGACGAGCACGGCCTCGGGCTCTGGCTCTGGCTCTTCACTCTTAAGGGTGGGTCACTGACTAAAAGAAGGGCACGTCTGACCGGCCGTTCGGTAGGGTTTCGGTTGCTGAGGCCAAAACCAACCGGAAGGAGGGGACGTGCCCCCCGAGACTCTAACCCGTTACCTGCTATTGCCGGAACTCCGACTGCTCAAAATGGAGAGGGCCGACTATGGCGGCCTGTCATTTTTTGCGGCGAAGACGTCAGCGTTCGAGGTTTGCCCACGCTGCGCCACCCTGTCGCGCAGTGTGTACGACCACCGCTGGGTCAAGCTACGCGACGACCCGCTGCGCGACCAAACCTTCATCTGGATCAAGAAGCGTCGCTTTGCCTGCCGCCCTTGTGGCCGCCCCTTCACCGAGCCCATCGACGGCGTCCGCAAGGGCTATCGCACCACCGAGCGCTATCGTAAACGACTGCTCTGGGCCTGCGAGCACTTCAGCGATTTGAAGGCCGTGCGCCGGGTCTATCGATGCTCGTCAGCGCTTTTGCATCGGGTGCTCTACGAGCAGCTCGAGCTTCGGCGCCGCACCCGGCAGTACCCATGGCCGCTCAAAGTCGGCATCGACGAGCACCTCTTCAAGCATGATTCCAGGCTCAACCAGCGTCGCTTCGTCACCATGGTCGTGGACCACAAGAACAAGCGATTGATGGAGGTCGTCGAAGGCAAAGAGGGCGCGGTGCTCCGCGCAGCCCTCGCGCACATCCCCGGTCGCGAGAACGTCCGATGGGTCGCCCTCGACCTCTCCGAT
>DATHEN010000494.1:0-8175 GCA_035318565.1 Polyangiaceae bacterium | reverse complement strand
GCACACTCACGGCGCGAGCGAAGCCGTTCCGGCTGGAGCTCGCCGATCCGGAGGTCGCCGTCGAGCTCCTGACGGCCAAGCTGGAAGAAATCGCGGGCTGAGCTCAGCCGGCCCGGGCGGCTTTTCGCGCACGCACACCGGCGCTGATGTAGGCGCGGCCGCGCCGCGCGTAGTCCGCCATGTTGTTGCCGGTTTTCGAGCGACCGTAGCGTCGCGGCTGCACTTTGTACCCCACTTCGATAACTCGGCAGCGCCGTCGCAAGAGCTCTGCCCAGAGCTCGATGAAATACTCACCGTGCTGCCCATGCAGAGGAATCGAGCGGATCACGTCGCGGCGAAACACGACCACGCCACTGGTGTAATCGCGAACCCCTAGGCCCACCAACACCGGCAGCACGAGCACGTTGAGCATCCAGCTCAGCGCCACCCCGGTCCAGGGATCTTCCACCGTGCGCAGGTTGCGGAGGGCGTGCAAACGCCCCACAAAGCCCTCGTAAACCTGGCCTTTGATGGTACCTCCGGGCACGAAACGCGAGGCGATGGCGACGTCGGCGCCGTCCCGCACTGCCGCGATCAGCCGCCGCACATCGGGCGGCAGGATGATCAGGTCGGCGTCCATCCAGCCGATCAGCTCGCCGCTCGCCTCGCTGATGCCTTCCTGAATCGCGGCCGTCAGACAGGGCGCCCCGCTCCTGCGGATCAGGCGCAAGCGGGGCTCGCGCGCCGACATATCGGCGACGAGCTCGGGCGTTCCGTCCCGTGAGTCATCGTCCACCACGATGATTTCCTGGATTTCCGGCACTTCGTTAAACAGCACGGGCACGAAGCGCTCGATGTTTTCGCGCTCGTTGAGCGTCGGCAGGATCAGAGACAGGCGCACCCAGCGAGCACTACCAGGGTGGGCGCAGGCGGGTAAACTGGCTAGCGCGGCCCGGGTCGCAGTCCGGCTGACATGCGGCGGCGCGCCTGATAGCCTCGCTCGGCTATGGGCCTTTCATCGCGTACACTTCGCCGCGCCGCGTGGCGCATGAGTCTGGCTGCAGTTCTGGGCAGCGTCACCTTGCACGCCTCTGACGTGCGCGCTCAGACGGACGAGGAGCGTTCCGGAGCGCGCGCCGCCGCCACCCAGGGCGCCGAAGCTTACAACGAGAAGCGTTACTCAGAAGCCGTGGATCTGTTCAGCCGCGCCGAGTCGCTCGTGCACTCGCCGCTGCATCTCATGTACATGGCGCGCTCGCTCGAAAAGCTCGGCAAGCTGGTGCGCGCGCGCGAGCTCTACCTCAAGGTCACGCGCGAACAGATTCCCGCGAATGCGCCGCCCGCGTTCAGCAGGGCGCAAGCGGATGCGCAGACCGAGCTGAGCGCGCTCGAGCCCCGCCTGCCGTACATCACGGTGCAGGTCGAGGGCGCGGGCGCAGCGCCCGTGACGGTGCTGATGGACGGCATCAAGGTACCGCCCGCGCTGGTGGGCTTGCCGCGCCCGGTAGATCCAGGCGATCACAAGATCATCGCTCAAGCCGAGGGCCTGCAGAGCAACGAGGCCAGCGTCAAAGTCGACGAGGGCAAGCGCGAGATCGTGACGCTCACGTTGCAGCCCGCGGGTAGCGCGGCTGCTCCGACTGCCGCAGCCGAGGCGCCACCGGAAACCATGCCCGGCGCGGCGCCCATCGGCGTCGACACGAACATGAGCACGGGCGGATCCAACGGCCTGAAAATCGGCGGCTTCGTGGCGCTCGGAGTAGGCGTGGTCGGCCTGGGCGCCGGAACGTTCTTCTTGCTTCAGAAGAGCAGCAAACAGAGCGACGCGGACGATCTGTGCACCCTCCCGGGTGGCGGCTGTCCGGCCTCCGCTCGCGAGGAGATCGAGCAGCTCGACGACGACGCCAAGAGCGCGGGCACGCTGTCTGCGGTCGGTTTCATCGTGGGCGGCGTTGGCGTCGCGACCGGCGTCACTTTGCTGATTCTGAGCGGTAAGTCGAGCGCGCCGGAGCAGGCGCGGCTCGAGCATAAACCCGGTGTCCGCCCGTGGGTGGGACTCGGGTCGGCCGGCGTTCAGGGTAGGTTCTGAACAGTTTGCTTGCGCGCCAGCGCGCAACGTTGACGGCGGTTGCTCTCTCGTTTGCGGTGGCATTCTCCTGCTGCTGGCCGCTGCGCGCGCGTTTCCTGTACGAGTGGGATTCCGTGCAATTCGCGCTGGGCGCAGCCGAGTACGCGCCGGATCGGCACATGCCGCATCCGCCGGGTTACCCGCTGTTCGTCGTGCTGATCCGCTTGCTGAAAGCCTTGGGCGCGGACGCGAATCACGCCATGATCTGGATTTCGCTCGCCTTCACGGCGCTGGCCTGCGGCGCGCTGTTTCGTTTTGCAGAGACGTGCTTCGGGCGCAGAGGAGCCGTGTTCATCGCGGCGCTGCTGCTCTTTTCTCCCGGCGTTTTGCTCCACAACACGATCGCGACGACCTACAGCGTGGATCTGTGGACGTCCGCCGCCGGCGCCTTGTTTGCGCGTGAGCTGTGGCTCGGCAGAGCGGCGTTTGCCGTCCCTGCAATGGTCTTTCTGGGGGTGATGGCGGGCGTGCGCGAAAGCGGCGCAGTGCTCATGCTGCCGCTCCTCGCGATCGCTATGCTGCGCGGCCGTGTCCCGGCCCGGCGAGCGCTGCTCGCGGCTCTTGCTGGGGGCGTGAGTGTCGTGTGCTGGTACGCGCCGGCGGCGCTCGCCAGCGGCGGCTTCGAGGTGTTCCGCACGGCGCGGCGCCAAGCCATGCAGGCATTTCTCGCCGATAGCTCGGTCTTGTTCGGCGCTCCCGCAGCACGTCATTGGGCCATGGTGTTCGACTCGAGCATCTGGCTGCTGATGAACACTGCCGTCCCCGCGCTGCTCGCGCTAGCGGCCCTGGCGTATGGCAGGGAGCCCGAGCCCGAACCCGCAGAAGCGCCACGCTCGCTTGGCCTACTGTTCTACGCGGCCTGGCTGCTGCCCAATCTCGCGTACGTGTTCGGCGTGCACTCTCCGAAACCCGGATACTTGATGCTCAGCTTGCCGCCCTTGCTGCTCCTGCTGGGCAGCTTTGCGCACCGTCGCCTGCTCGGCGCGGGGCCGCTCTCGGGCCGCAGCTATCCCCACGCCGCACCGGGAATCGCGCTCGGGGTCGCCGTGCTCGTCTGCGTCGGCATCGCTTCTGCCGACTACACGCCGCTCAAAGCGCGCTGGCCCCGGGCCGCGGACGCTTTGGGACGCGGCGCGCTCGCGAGCGTAGCCGAGTCGGACTGCACGTTGAGCAATCTGCGCAGCCTGCTCGAAGCACAAGCCGTGAGCGGCGCGGATTGGATCGTCACCAACGATGGCCGCCGAGCCGGACCGAACTACCGAAAGCTCAGCTACTATTTCACACCGCGGCTGCGCGTCGTGACGTTCGGTGAGCGCGGCGAGCTCGTGCAAGCGCTGAGTCCGAGCGAAGAGCTCGTGGCTCCCGGCAAGGTGCCGGCGAAAGTCCGCCGCATCTGGTGGATCACGGAGGCGGAAGACTCGCTCGAGTACGTGCGCCACAACGTACTCGTCGACACGCGTCTGGTGGCGCGCGGAAGTTCGACGTGGGTGTGGCAAAGCGACGTCGGTGAAGGCTACTTTCAGCTGGATATCCCCTGGGCGGGGGGCCCGGTGCGCATCTTCCGCGGCAGCGCGTCGCGGCTCGAGCACTTTGCCGATCTCGAGCACGACCGTGGCCAGAGCTGGATCTGGGCGCTCGGTCCGCGGAGTCATGTTCGCCTTACGAGCGCAGCCGGTGATCGCGTGCGCTTGCTGCTGCAGGCGAGTGCCAGCGCCGCCCAGGAAGCCACGTTACGTATTTCGGTGGGCGCACTCGAGCTGGTGCGCCTGAAACCCGTGGTTCTGGACTATCCATTCGTCGTGGAGTTCAGCGCTGAGGGCACATCGACGGACGTCGAGCTAGCGGTCGAGCCCTGGCCGCTACCCCAGCTCGACAACGCAGATCCGCGTCCGCTGGCAGTGGCGTTTCAACGGCTCGCGGTGAGCACGGGCAGCGAGCAGCACGAGCTGGTCCCATACCCCGCCACCCCCGACCCGACGCCCAGCGGCCCTCAGCGTCGCATCGTGCTTTCGAACGCCAGCGCGGCGGAGTGGGTAGGGGCGGGTTTCAGCGGGGCAGAGCCGGGCCACCGCTGGACGGAGGCACGCGCCGCCGAGCTGCGGTTTCCCGTACCGGCGCCTGGGCCGGTGTGGCTCAAATTGCACGGATCGAGCTTTGGAAAGCAGCGGGTGCGCCTGTCCGTCAACGAGCATCCACTCGCGGCGTTCGTGTGGAATGGGTCCGAGCCCGCCGAGTTTTCTTGCAGAGTTCCGCAAGAGATCCTGCAGCCAGACAATCGCCTTACGCTCGAGCTGCCGGATGCGAAATCTCCCCGCAGCATGGGCATCAATGACGATCCGCGCTTGCTGGCGCTTGCTCTGAAATCTCTCGACGTGTCAGCCGCGAGCCGCGCTGGAGCACGGCCATGAGCTTGCGACCTTCGCGGCTCGACGTCGGCATCTTCTTGCTGAGCGCGGCCGTGCTGCTGGTCGAGCTCTTGCTGACTCGGATCTTTTCGGTCGCGTTCTACTACCACCTGTCATTTTTGGTGGTCTCGCTGGCCATGCTCGGACTCGGGCTCGGCGGCGTGTGCGTTCACTTCGCGCCGCGCTTGCAGGCGCGCTGGGAAAGAACCTGCGTGGCGCTGAGCCTGGCGTTCAGCGCCGTGGCCGTGGTTGCCGTGGGCGCCACCTTCAACGCGCGTATCGATATCGAGCTGAGCTCGGGTTACGCACGCGTCGTGGGGCTGTATGCCCTGTGCACACTGCCATTCGTGTGTGCCGGCGCCGCCATCGCGCTCTTGCTCGCGCAGCACTCCGCGCGCGCCAATCGCCTGTATTTCTACGACCTGGTCGGCGCTGCCCTGGCGTGTCTGTTGTTCATCCCGCTCACGAACACGGTGGGGGCACCGAGCGCGGTGCTCGTGGGCGCGGCGCTGGCGGCCGCTGCGGCAAGCGTATTTGCCGCCCATGAAACTCGAACGCTGCGGCTGATCCCGGCGGGGGCAACCTGGCTTTTGTGCGCGCTGGCCGTCGCGAACGTACAGCTCGGCTTCTACGACGTCGTGGCCGTCAAAGGCCGCGCGCAGCCGGAAATGCTCGCGGTGCGCTGGAACTCGTTTTCGCGCGTGGAAGTGATGGGCACCGAGCGCCGGCTCTGGGAGCCCGAGCCGCTCGGGTTGCTCGGCTACAGCGCCGAGCTCGGCACGGACTATCGGATCGCTCAGGCCGTGCTGCGCTACGACGCCGACGCAGCGACGTCCATTCAGGCCTTCACGGGTGATCCGGCCGAGCTCTTGCACACGCCGTATCACGTCACCGCCGCGGCGCATCAGCTGGGCACACGCAAAGACGTGCTCGTGATAGGTCCGGGCGGCGGGGTGGATGTGCTGACGGCGCTGCACATGGGCAGCACGCGCATCACCGGCGTTGAAATCAACCCGCTTACGGTCGAGCTCATGCGCACGCGCTTTCGCGCGTTCAGCGGTCAGCTCTACGCCGGCTATCCGGGCGTGAGCATCGTCGTTGACGAAGGGCGCAGCTATTTGCAACGCTCGCGTGCCAGCTACGATTTGATTCAGGCTTCGCTCGTGGACACGTGGGCCGCGACGGCCGCCGGCGCGCACGCGCTCAGTGAAAACAGCCTGTACACGGTAGAGGCGTTTCAAGATTACCTGGATCATCTCACTCCCACGGGTGTCGTCGGGTTCGCGCGCTGGTACGCGAAGCCTCCCGTGGAGACGCTGCGGGTCGTGGCCCTGGCCAGCGAAGCCCTGCGCCGGCGCGGTGTTGCCGATCCGAGCGCGCACGTCGTCGTGGTGCGCAACCACGGCGAGCGGCTGAACATGCCCTCGCTCGCTTCGATCCTCGTCAAGCGCACGCCCTTCACGCCGGACGAGCTGGACCGGTTGCACGCCTGGGCGAAACGCATGGACTTTCCGGTGCCTTTTTCGCTTCGCAGAGCCGGCCCGTCCGAAAAGGGATTTCCAGCACTGCTCGGTCCCGAGCGAGATCGGTTCATCGCTGGCTACCCCTTCGATCTCTCGCTGGTGCACGATGAACGCCCCTTCTTTTTCAGTCATGTGGATATCGGCGACTGGCTGAAGGCGCGCTTCGGGTTCGGGTCGAAGGCAGCCCAGCGCGCCGGGCTCAGCCTGGGGGGCAAGAGCCTGGTCACGGCGCTCGCACTCTCGGGAGCCTGTGTGCTCTTGTTGTGCGCGCTGCCCTGGCTCCGGCGCAGGCGTGTCGCGTCCGCGGGCGGGCGCGGAGTCAGCGCGCTCTGGGCGCTTTACTTCGTGGGACTCGGGCTCGGCTTCGTCATGGTCGAAGTCGTGCTGATTCAGAAGCTCGGCTTGTTTTTGGGTTACCCGGCCTACGCGCTGTCGATCGTGCTCTTCACGCTGCTATCGGCCACCGGAGTGGGCAGCTTCGTGGCGCAGCGCTTCGAACGCTTGCGCAGTATCAGTGTCGTGCTCGGGGCGCTGTGCGCAGCGCTGCTGCTCACGCTTTGGCTGCTGCCGCGTGTGACGCACGGCCTGCTCGGGGAGTCGATCGCCACGAAGGCATGCATGAGTGTCGCGCTGCTCGCGCCGCTCGGGCTGCTCATGGGCATGCCGTTCGCCACGGGGCTTCGCTATGGCTCGACGCGTGGCAGTGTCGGCGTGGCGTGGGCTTGGGCGCTCAATGGAACCGCGACCGTGTTCGGCTCCGCGCTGGCCACGCTGCTGGCCATGAGCCACGGCTTCTCCGCGAGTCTGCTCGCGGGCGTCGCTGCGTACGGGACAGCGGGTCTGGCGGCATTGCTGCTCGGCCGTAGCGAGTCCCCGAGCACGCAGCCCGCTGCTGCGAGCGGCGATTCGCAGCACGGAGCCGGCTCCGAGCCGCTCGGCGCGCTCGATCCGCCGCGCTTCGGCTTTCTCTTGCCGCTCGCCGCCCTGACGATGGGACTCAGCTTCAGCTACGCGTCCAAAGCCAAAGCAGAGCTCGAGTTCTTGCCGCCAGCAGGCCCGAAACCTCCGACCATTTCGGTTGCCGGCGGGGCCGCAGTGCGCTTCGGTGAAGGCTGGCACTTGGTGGAGCAAAATGCGCGCGGTCAGAGCTGGCGCTGGATGGGAGCTCGGGGAACGCTGCGCGCCCGGAACTTCACGGGTAGAGCCACGCTCACGTTCACCGGCTTTCTGCCACGTCTCGAGAGCGGTGGTATCGGCGCGCTCACGCTGTCGGTGAACGGGCAGGTCATGGACCGAATCGAAGCTCCCACCGAAAGCTTCACGCGCGCCGTGTCGATCCCCGAGGCGATACGCGGCGCAGGGGAAACCGTCGAGGTGAGCTTGCAAGTGAGCGCTACTGTCAAACCGCCGGGAGATCCGCGCGAGCTCGGTTTCTGTCTCGAAGCGATCCGCTGGGAAGCAGCGGCCGACGCCGAGTAAACATCCCAGCATTGATCACAATGCGCCGTAGTGGGTGCAGGGCTCAGAGGGCATGCGGCTGGCATGACATGCGGAAAGCGCTACCGCTGCCAAGATCGAGAGCAGGCTGCCGGCGCGCCACTCGTGTTGGTGGCGCGCTCACCAGGTGGTTCCAACACTGTGCACGCAGGAACGACAGCGGGATCAATATGCATCGCCGTGACGAATCTATTTGACGGGTTCGGCGGCGACCGCTGCTCAATTTTGGCGAGCCCATGTGCAGTTGCCTTGTGCGCTCACGACGTCGCGCGCTCACGAGCGATGTGGGAGTCGAACGATTCCGATCGTGTTGTGCACGTCGTTACGCGCGCTGCCCGTCGCTCATGGCCTCGCCGAAACGCATGTTATGGCAAATGCATGGAACACCTGTCTTCCATGCCCGATTCCGAGCTTCTCGCAACACTTCCCGCACTGCTCACGCGCGAGCGTGCTGTGCTCGTCGAAGTCATCGGGTACCTCATCGAAATCGATCGGCGCCGCTTGTATCTCGAGCAGGCGTGTTCCTCGCTGCGCAGCTTTTGTGTCGAGCGTCTAGGTTACAGCGAAGACGAAGCCTCCAAACGCGTCCGGGTGGTGCGCCTCGCACGACGGCTGCCGCGAGTGCTGGATGAGTTGCAGAGCG
>DATHEN010000493.1:0-9156 GCA_035318565.1 Polyangiaceae bacterium | reverse complement strand
GCGGGAGCGTTTCCTTCCAGTGCGCGAGCAGCTCACGCAGCACCGCCTGCCGGAGCTCGTCCTTGGATGCGAAGTGATAGAGCAGGGACGGCTTGCGGATCCCAACCTCTTCCGCCACGTCTTGAAGCGAGGTGCCTTCGAAGCCCTGTGCCGCAAATAGCCGCGTGGCAGCGCCGAGAATCTGGGCGCGCACGTCGGAGCTCCGCGACGGAGCCAGCACCGCTCGAGGACTACCAGCCAATCAACGTTTGCCTACCATTCGGTAGGGAGCCGCGCAACTCGCCTCCGCCGCCGGCCTGGCACAGCCGTGTCCGAATGGAGGCGCGCGTGTTTCTCCCCGCGCTCTTGCATCTCTTGCCAACGCGAGGCATTGGGTGTCGCCCCCGGGAGGTCAAAACTACCGATGACGACTCCAACTTCCTTCGATGCCGTCGTTGTGGGCGGCGGCCCAGCCGGCAGCCTCTGCGCGCGTTCACTCGTACAGGGAGGGCTGCGCGTCGCAGTCCTCGATCGCATGCGATTCCCGCGCGTCAAACTCTGCGCCGGTTGGCTGAGTCCGCCGGTCTGGGACGTCCTGCGCCTGTCCCCCAGCCAGTACCCAGCGGGCATCTGGGAGTGGACCCGCTGCCACGTTCAGCACGGCGGCCAGTGTCACACGCTGGCAGGGCAAGGGCACTTCATCCGACGCTACGAGTTCGATCAGTTCCTGCTCGAGCGCAGCGGCGCAGAGATCATTCAGCATTCCGTGCGGAGCATCGAGCGCACGAACGGCGGCTACTCGATTGATGGCGCATTCACCAGCCGCATCTTGATCGGCGCTGGCGGCACGCACTGTCCGGTTGCGCGCGCGCTGTTCCCGAAGAAAAGCACCACCCCGGTAGGAGTTCAGGAGCACGAGTTCGTGGCCGGCGGTGATGCGGTGGCGCGCACGCGAGTCGGTCAGGACGGCGAGCCCGAGCTCTTGCTCCACGATGACCTCGGCGGCTACTCGTGGAACGTCCCCAAGGGCGAATGGCTGAACGTCGGAACCGGAACCTCCGAGCCGCGGGAAGTGCTGGCGGGTTGGGCCATGGCACGCGATTTCTTTACGCACTCGGGACACGTCCCGGAGAGCGCGGCAGCGAAGCTCGACCAGGTAAAAGGCCATTCGTACTACCTGTTCGACCCGAGCCACCTGGAAGGCTGTGAGCAGGACGGCGCCTTCCTGGTGGGGGACGCGCTGGGCTTGGCTCATCCGCTGACGGCAGAAGGCATTCTGCCCGCGCTCTTGTCCGGCAAGCTCGCGGCCGACGCCATCCTGCGCGGCACTCCGGCGAGTTATCGCGTGGAGCTCGAACGGCACCCCGTTATGCAAGACTACGCGCTGGCCCGCGCGCTGCTCGTGACCGCCATCGCGCTCCGCGACAAGCTCGGCGGGGCCGCGCGCGTTCCCAGCCCACCGCAACTGACGCGCTGGTCGCAGCGTGCCACGGCCAAGGGTTTTGCCTGGATGTTTTCCGGGCGCCCGATTCCTTACGGCGAGGCGCTGCGCGCCATGCTGCGCGGCATGCGCTCGCTGACAGAAGTGAGAACCGAGTCATGATCCAATTGACCAACGTGATTCCGAGCATCTCCGCCAGTCAGGCCGAGCGCACGGTCCGTAGCCTGCTCGAGCGCGCGGACATCCAGGTCGGCGGCAACCGCCCTCACGACATCCAGGTGCACAATCCGGCGTTTTATACGCGCGCTTTGCGCGACGGGCGACTCGGCGTCGGTGAATCGTACATGGCCGGCGAGTGGGACGCGATCGCGCTCGATCAGTTCATCGCGCAGCTGCTCCTGGCTCGCTTGAACGAGCAGGTACAAGACTGGCGCACGATCTTGTACGTGGCAGCGGCGCGCACGTTCAATCTACAGAACGCCACGCGCGTATTTCAGGCGGGCGAACGCCACTACGACATCGGCAACGACCTGTATCAGGCCATGCTCGGTGAAACGCTGTCGTACACTTGCGCGTACTGGAAAAATGCCAAGACGCTCGACGAGGCGCAGCGCGCAAAGCTCGATTTGATCTGCCGCAAGGTGGGCCTACGGCCGGGCATGAAAGTGCTGGAGCTCGGCTGCGGCTGGGGCACGTTCGCCAAATACGCAGCGGAGCACTACGGCGCCGAGGTGACCGGTTACACCGTGTCCAAGGAGCAAGTCGCGCTCGGCCGCGAATTGTGCAAGGGCCTACCCGTCGATCTGAGGCTCGAGGACTACCGGAACGCGCGCGGCGCCTATGACCGCGTGATCTCCATCGGCATGATGGAGCACGTGGGTTACAAGAACCACCGCGCCTACTTCGAGACGGTGGATCGCTGCTTGAAGCCCGATGGCATCGCCTTCGTGCACACGATCGGCAGCAACTACAGCCAGAAGATCATCGACTCGTTCTTCCACAAGTACCTCTTTCCGAACGCGCTGATCCCGTCGCTCGCGCAGATCAACGGCGCCATGGAGGGGCTGTTCGTGCCGGAAGACGTGCACAACATCGGGCCGGACTACGACCCGACGCTCATGGCCTGGAACGAAAACTTCGAAGCCGCCTGGCCGAGCCTGCGCAAGAACTACGACGAGCGCTTCTATCGGCTCTGGCGCTTCTATCTGCTGTCTTCCGCGGGATCCTTCCGCGCGCGTTTCACGCAGCTCTATCAGGTCGTGATGACGCGTGAGGGAAGACTGCAGCCGGCATGTCGGCTGAGCTGACCTGCTTCTTGGGGTAGACGACCGAGCGCGGCGGCTCACGCAAGTCCCAGATGATGCCGAGCACCGCGAGAGCGCGCAGGACGTAATAGGTCAGGTCTATCTCCCACCAGAAGAAGCCCTGGCGTGCAGAGGCCTGAAAGTGGTGATGGTTGTTGTGCCAGCCTTCACCCATGGTGATGAGCGCCAAAACCCAGTGGTTGCGTGAGTCGTCGCGCGTCGCATACCGACGCTTGCCGATCATGTGCGCCAGCGAGTTGATGGTGAAGGTGCCGTGCCAGAGCAGCACGGTCGACACGAACAGTCCCCAGATCATCGCGTGCATGCCGCCCACGGCGTACAGGATGATTCCCATGATGGTGGGCGGCACGAGGCCCATGTTGCGGTTGTTCAAGAAGTGGAGCTCGGGATACTTCACGAGATCCGGAATCCGCGTGTAGTCCGTGCGCTCGTAGCGGCCATCCATGAACCAGCCGATGTGAGACCACCAGAAGCCGCGCTGCACGGGCGAATGGACGTCTTCCACGCCATCGGAGTACCGGTGGTGAGCGCGGTGATTCGCCGCCCACCAGAGCGCGCCCATCTGCGCGCACGTCTGACCCATGAACGCGAGCACGAACTGAAATGCTCGCGAAGTCGAGAACGAGCGATGCGCGAAATATCGATGGTAACCGGCGGTCAAAAAGAACATGCGCAAATAGTAAAAACCGATGGCCAGAAAGAGTCCGGACCAGGAAAAGCCCAGCACTATTACGCCGGCCAAAGCACCCAGATGGACCGCCCAAAACGGAATGGATCCGACGTTGAAGTAGAGCTTACGCCCACTCAGGGGCACAGAAGCCGTGTCCATGAGCCGCACAGTAGGCGAAGCGGGTACAAATCACCGCGTCATGAGTCGGTCATCCGTGTCGGCGCGTTTTTTGTGCTGAATGCGCTGGGCTTTTGGCCGGGGCAATCCCCCACGGCCGGAGCGAGGGCAGCGGGCGCCGGTCAGCCGCGCCAGGAGGGCAGCGAGTGTCGCGTCTCACGAGTAACAATCGTTTTGGGGTAGGCGGCCCCAAAACCCGAGGGTGAGGCCTCGCGCGATTCACTCGCGCGGGGCGGGAGCTGCGCTCCCGATGGCACTAGCGGGTGCCGTCCACCCGGTAGCGCGCCATGTCCAGGTGGAAGTGGTCGCGGTGCAGGGCGTCCCAGTATGGTGTGAGCACCACCGAAAACACGCGCTCGTCATACAGACGTCGCGCGAGCCGCCGCAGAAACTTGGCCTGTGGGGTAGCGGGCTCTCTGTCGAGCCGGCCAAAGTGCTGCCGTACGGAAATGCGCCGGCCGTCTTCCAGCACGAAGGCGCGAACGTCGATGGCGTTCGCGTAACTGTGCTCACTGACGAGATGCTGGAAACGCGTCATGCGCCGGCAATTGTAAGTGCCGCCCTGCTCGATACGCCGCACGCGTCGCATGAACAGAAGCTCCGCCTCTTCTTGAACGAGGTGCTCGAAGTGCGCGAGCGCCAGAGCGAGCCCGCAGCCAACGAGCGGAGCAGCGTTGTAGCGGATGCGCTCGGGTCCACTCCTGTAGAGTACGGTCTGCTCATTTCCACACATGTAGGTGCCGCTGCGCTTTTGGCGCAGAGCGATGGGCGCGCTGCGATGTTCAACGCCGAGCCGCCGTAGCCGTTCCGAACAGTCGGCAATCACGTCGGGGGGACCCACGATGCGATCATCGTCCGGGTCTTCTTCGGCCAAGAACCACTCTACACGCAGGTTGGGCGTCCTGGTTTTTGCGGCGGGCTCCGCACGCAAGGGTACCGCTGCGGCCAGCGAGAATGCGGCAAGCAGGGCCCAGCGCAGCCAATTCATCCGCTTTCAGCTTACGGACAGACGCGCCCCGTGGGTAAGACAGACGAGTTCGCATGCGCCAGTCCGCGGGGCCCGAAGCGAGTGTTGCAGAGCCGCTCCGCGAGCGCGGCACGCTCATAGTGTTGCTAGCTCGCAAGTCGGATGTATCGCGTCTGCAAAAAAAATTCCGTGCACGCGGCATACATGACTGAACGAGCGCGCAAGACGCGTTGACACGCGCGCTAAAACCGATGCGCACGCGTATGTTGAATAGCGAAAACGCGTCGCTGATTCGTGCGAGAAGGGAGGAGCCGAGGCGCGCTATTTCGTGGTACGGTTTGAATTAGCGAACCGCGGCAAGGGCAGCCGGGAATGCGCAGCACGGCGGGGATGGCAAGGGCCGCTCCAATCGTGCTGACGGGCGACTGATCAGAGTCGAATATAAGCGGGCCGATGTCTCCGTGAACGAGATCATCGAGCCGAGTTTTGGAAGCGTACCTAAAGGATCCGCATTGCCTATCAGTGCACTGAGAGGTCGCGCCATGCCGCAACTGGACCCAGCAGGACATACCATCCAAACTCGAGCCACCACTACCCAGCCTCGCGCAGTTCGCCGCGGCGGACGCGCCGCGCTTGCGCTGGTCGCGTGCTGCGCTGTGGGCGGATTCTTCGCGTGCTCGGCCGACGACACGTCGACGCGCACGTCCACCGAGCGCGCTGCGGCTCCTACCATCACCCCTTCGCCAGGAGCGAAGAGCTTCATCGCGTTCGAGAGCGGCCCCGTGCGCCCGCTCGCAGTCTCACGCGACGGCTCGCAGCTCTACGCCACGAACACGCCCGACAATCACCTCGAAATTTACGCTATCGACGAAAACGGCGCTATCAGCCACCAGGCTTCGGTACTCGTCGGCCTGGAGCCGGTAGCCGTTGCCGAGGATCCCGCCGGCAAGGTGTGGGTCGTCAATCATCTCTCGGACTCGATCAGCATCGTGGACGTGAGCGGGACGCCGCGCGTGGAACGCACGCTGCTGGTGGGTGACGAACCTCGAGACATCGTTTTCTCCGCGAACGGTCGCGCCTTCGTCACGACGGCACACCGCGGCCAGCACCGCACGCATCCTTCGCTCGCCGGTGTTCCTGGCGCAGGCGATCCAAGACTCACGACGCCCGGCATCCCGCGCGCAGACGTGTGGGTGTTCGATTCGGGCAACCTCGGCAATGCCGCCTTTGGCAGACCGCTCAAGATCGTGGAGCTGTTCGGCGACACGCCGCGTGCCCTGACTGTCAGCGCGGATGGCAATACGGTTTATGCGGCCGTCTTCAACTCGGGCAATCAAACCACGCCCATTCAAGCTGCCGTGGTGTGCGAGAACGACTTTCAAGCCAATGCTCCATGCGTGATCGAAGGCGTGACGTATCCGGGCGGCGACTTCGGCCCTGCCACGAATCACGCCGGCGCGCGCGCGCCGCACGTTTCCTTGATGGTCAAGTACGACAATGCCTCCGGCAGATGGCGTGATCTGATCGGCCGGGATTGGAGCAGCGCCGTGCGCTTCAATTTGCCGGACAAGGACGTGTTCGCGATCGACGCGGGCACGCTCGGCGAGCTTGCCAGCTACCGGCACGTCGGGACCACGCTCTTCAACATGGCCGTGAATCCGGTCAGCGGCGCGGTCTACGTCACCAACAACGACTCACAGAACCTCGAACGCTTCGAAGGCGCGGGTAGCTTCTCGGGTCGCACCGTGCAGGGGAATCTCGCGCACGCACAGGTCACCGTCATCAAGGGCGGTCAGGTGTCGCCGCGGCACCTCAACAAGCACATCGATTACCGGGTGCGCCCGGCTCCGGCCGCCACCCGACAAAGCAGCCTGTCCATGCCGCTCGACATGCAGGTGAGCCGGGACGGCGCCAGGCTGTACGTGGCCGCGTTCGGCTCGAGCAAGGTGGGCGTCTACGACACCGCAGCACTCGAAAACAACACGTTCGACCCGGCGGCGCTCTCGAGCCAGCACATTCCAGTGACGGGCGGCGGTCCGGCGGGACTGATTCTGAACGAGTCGAAGGGCAAGCTGTACGTCTTCACCCGCTTCGACAACGCAGTCGCGGTGATCGACACGGCCTCACGCGCCGAGACGGCGCATCTGCCGATGCACAACCCGGAGCCGTCGTCAGTCGTTCAGGGTCGGCCGCTGCTGTATGACGCAGCCTATACGTCCTCGAATGGTGAAGCATCGTGCGCGAGCTGCCACGTCTTCGGGGACAAGGACGAATTGTCCTGGGACCTCGGCGATCCAGACGCCGACGTCAAAACCACGCCGTACAACATCCTCTTGAAGGAGGGCGCGTCGGCTGCATTGGCCATCGACGCGGAGCTCAACGCGCTGAAGCCCCTGCACTTGAACGGCACCGGGAAGCTCGAAGATCTTCACCCCATGAAGGGACCGATGTCGTCCCAGACGCTGCGCGGCATACAGTTCGGCGGCGCCATGCACTGGCGCGGCGACCGCGCGGACGGTTTCTTCGGACGTGACTCGCAGCGCAACGCGCCGAACTCGCGGCTGTCCTTCAAGAACTTCATCGTCGCTTACGAAGGACTGGTCGGACGGCAAGGCCTGCTCTCCCCCGCGGAGATGGATCGCTTCGCCGACTTCGCATTCGAGCTCTTGCTGCCTCCGAATCCGGTGCGCAACCTCGACAACGCACTGACCCCTGCGCAGCACCGCGGCATGCGGTTTTACATGGGCTGTGAGGGCGCGGACAGCCTGCTCTACATGCCCGCGTCGTGTGGGTCCGACAACCGACCGCGGGGCACCGGCCACTTTTCGGACGGCTTCTACCTGCTCGGCATGGGTCAGCGCTGCGAAGGCTGCCATGCCCTCGAGCCGAACAACGGCTTCTTCGGCACCGATGGCAGTATGAGCGTCACGCTACTGCCCCAGATCTCCAAGGTGCCGCAGCTTCGTAACGTGTACACCAAGGTGGGCATGTTCGGCGCGCCGGCGCACGATCATCAAAACGCATTCGACAATCAGCACCAGGGCGATCAAATCCGGGGCAACGGCGTGATGAGCAGCGGCAGCGTGGATACGATGCTGCGCTTCTTCAACGGCAAGGTGTTCAATCGTCGCGGCCCATTCGGCGCTGTCGGATTTTCTGCGAGCGACGCGCAGACCCAACGCCGAGACGTCGAGCAGTTCGTGCTCGCATATCCGAGTGACCTGGCGCCGATCGTCGGTCAACAGGTGACACTGACGGCGACCAACGCTTCCGAAGCCGGCCCGCGCATCGATTTGTTGATCCAGCGCGCCCGAACGCCGTTCGTTTCCAAGGTTCTCGGCACCGGCATCAACGAGTGTGAGGTCGTGGCCGCTGGCTCCGTGGGCGGCGTGCCGCGCCGCTGGTTGTATCGAGCCAGCAACTCCAATTTCGAACCCAACGACGGCTCGGCCGCCATCAGCGACGCGAGCTTGCGTGCGCTCGCGGCTACGGCCGGACAGGAGATCACGTACACGTGCGTGCCGCCGGGTTCCGGCGCGCGTATCGCGCTCGATCGGGATCGCGACACCTTCATGGACGGCGTGGACGCCTGTCCGAACAACGCCGGCTGCAGCTATCTCTGCGGAGAGGGTCGGCTGGACTGCAATCAGGACGCCGATTGCCAGGAATACTCGGGTACCAACGACAGCCATTACCGAGCTGGGCGCGCCACGCGCAAGCAGCGCTGCTTTCTGATCTTCTGCGATGATCCCGAGTACTTCGCCAAGGGCAGCGGGCAAGCGCTCGGCGCGGCAAACCACTCGACCACGCTGCACAGCGCGGACAACGCCCAAACGTTCACAATCGGGCGCTGCGACATGGGCGCTGCCTGTGAAACCGACGGCAACAGCAACGTGAACAACTGTGGCGGCTGCGGCATCCAATGCAAGTACGCGAACGCAGGAGGCAGCTGTAACGACGGGGTGTGCAGCATGGCCGCGTGTTCCGGCGGCTTCCTCGATTGTAACGGCAGCTCGGCGGACGGCTGCGAAGCCAAGCTCACGAGCGATATCAACAACTGCGGGACCTGCGGCAACGCCTGCAGTTACGCGAACGCCGCTGCCGGCTGCAATTCAGGCGTGTGTCAGATGAACGCATGTGAGGCGGGTTACGAAAACTGTAACGGCAACCCGTCCGATGGCTGCGAAGCCGATCTCGAGACCGACCGCGCGAACTGCGGAGCCTGCGGGCGGGCCTGCAGCTACGCCAATGCCGGCCACGATTGCCTTGCCGGGACGTGCACTCTCGGTGAGTGTTTGCCGGGCTACAGCAATTGCGACCAGAATGACCAAAATGGCTGTGAAACAGCCGCCAGCACTTGCCCCTGATTCACTCCTCTGCCCTGATTCTTCGAGTCCGGTCGAGTCGTGCAGCGTTCATCTGCAAACGGGTATTGGCTACATTGGCGTCCAGAAACTTGAAGCCCCGTGAGGTCTGGGGCAGAGCCAACCTGGGACAGTCGGACGGCCGACGCACGACCGCGCCGTTTCATTCGAAGGACTCGTGAGCTCCATACCCAACACTGCATCCGGTCCGGCGCTCGAAGAGAAGCGCATCG
>DATHEN010000492.1:0-3893 GCA_035318565.1 Polyangiaceae bacterium | reverse complement strand
CCACACTCATCGAGAACGCGCCGTTACCACTGGGCGTCGTTCGCGCCAGCACCGTCGCCTGCTCGCTCAGCACCTCGACGTTCAAATAGCCTGGCGCGACTCCGCTCACCGTGACCACGCCGCGCACCGTCGCGCCGTTCTGCGGCGAATCTACGCGAAACGAGTAAATGGGAACGGACGTCGTGCCGCCCGTTCCCCCTGCCGCGCCGGAGCCGCCTGCGCCACCTACGCCCCCTACCCCGCCACTCGAACAAGCCATCAACAGGAAGCTGACACCGAACAGCGTCACTGCTGCTTTGCGAGCAGAGTGGATGCCAGAGAGCGTTCGCGGGTCACACCGAAAAACATGCATCGCCGTAAAGGCGCAGCACGCGCGTTCCGCGGCTCAAAAAACGACCAGCAGCATTTCGCCGCGAGCTCCCTCAGAGCGTCTTCAGATACTCGATGATCGCTCTGCGCTCGGCGTCGGTGAGCACTTGCGTGAACTCGTGGCCGTGGTTGCCCTGCGAATACTTGTGCGTGTTGTAGATCTTGCGATCTTCGAGAGCGGCTGGCGTGGAAGGTGCCCCTTCGATGTTCCAGGTGAACCAGAAGATTGACGCTGGATTCGTTTCGGCCGCTCCTGGAGCACAGTCGAGCGCGGGCTGAAGCAGCGGAATGCCGCAATCGAGCGTATCGTACTTCCAACCGAGCTTTCCAGGGTCGTACGCGCGGGCCAGGTTCGTGTCGTAACCCATGACGGCGTTCGGTGCGTTGGCAGGTTTGGGAGCGGACACGCGCCGCCAGATCTGCTTCCGATCGGACGCCTTGAGCACTTCCCATACGTTCGGTACCGAGCCATTGTGGAAGTACGGCGCGGTCGCCCAAACGCCGTACAGCGGCGGCGCCAGATAGCCTGCGGGCTCGACGACTCCGAAGCATTTGCCAGGTGTGTCGACCGTTCCATACGCCCACCACGTCCACTTCATATTTTGCTTCAGACCCTCGTTGAGCGAGCGCATGCGCGCCGCATCCGTGTCGATGACATGCAGTGGAACAACGTGTGCCGCGATGCCTTCGAGCTCCGGCCGGTCCAGGTACTTCGTATCGTGCACGAAGCGCGGAGCGTACACGCCGTGGCACGTCGAGCACGAACCGTTGCCACCGTTGGGCCTGGGTACGCGATTCTCCAGCTCGGGCGCCCAGAGATCCTTGTTGTGGAAGAGCTTGGCGCCCTTTTCCGCCAGTGCCGTGTCGATGGGCCCGGGGTACACGGGTGCTTGCAGCGATTCGAGCCAGAGCTGGACGTCTTGATCGTACTTTTCGATCCACTCTCTGCCGAACGGGATGTCCGCGAGATGAGCCGCGCTCGAAATCGGCATGAAGAAACCCATCACGGGCCGCGCGTTGTCCATCGCGAAGCTGCCGTCGTGGAAGCGCCGAGTGCGGTGGCCCACGTTCCACCAGATCGGAAAATCGACACTGCCGCCTGACGGCGCCACGATCAACGCGAGCGGATCGTAGCGACTCAAGCGATCGAGGTCGAAGGCGGCGATGCCCGGGTAAATCAGGATGTCCCCGGATCCGCGCACCTTGTTGGCGGCGATCGGGGTGCCTGGAAACGCGTCGCCGAAGTGAGCGCCGATGTCGACGAGCGAGTTGCCGTTGCCATAGAGCGCACCGAGGCCCTGGCCCTCCGAAGGATCCCCCACGGCGCCGCTGTGGCACCAGTTGCAAGTCAACGCCATCTTGCCGCTGTAGCGGCCATCCGGCTCCCGCATCTGTGTGATCGCCACGGGGAGCTGGCCGGAGCCGCCGTTCGTAAGGTTCGGATCTTCACCCGGCAGCGGATACGGGTTGCGTTTCGAGCCCATCGGCACGCCCCAACGCTGAGCAACGAGCTCGTCGAAGTTGGCAGGCCGCGTCGGGTGGCCCCAGCGTCGCCACAAGTCGTTGTACTGCTGCGCGGTAAACGACATCGATGAATCCGTGTAGTTGCCGCCGAAGAACCAGAGCTTACCGTTCTCCATCATGTCTTTGCCGCGAGCAAAACGCGCACGGTATTCGCCGCAGGTCTTGGGCGCGGCGTCTCGTGGCGGCGCGCCTTCGTGACAATCTACCCAGTACGCGTTGTAGTACGTCGCCTTGCCCGCATTGACGCCCGCTCGAACCAGAGTGCGGGGATCTAGGGGTAGCGGCGTGTCATCCGACTTTCCGACGCAGAACGTGCTCCACAGGTGGCCGCCGCGCTGGCTGCCCAACAGTGGATAGTCGTGATTACCGCCCTCTTGATCCCAGCCGCCGACACCGCCCTGACCGGGGGCGCCCGCAGCTCCCCCCGTTCCGGCCGGTGGCGTCGGGCCGCAAGCCATGATCCACGCGCACAGGAGAGACGAGGACAATCCCACGGCACCAGCCGTTTGCCCCGCGCGCGACTTCCTGCGCGAAGCGAATAGCCGGCGATTGTTGGGATGGCACAGAGTGCGGTGGTTCGCTCGCATGAATCCTCCTTCGCGCGTCCGAGGTCGGGTTTACGCGCACCGAGCCGCCCCAAACCCGACGTTTGTCTGATCACCGGAACTAACATTTGTTCATTTCGAATGTCAATCGGCGGCGGCTCTTTCGGTCTGAAGTGCGGCCGCGCATTTGAATGCGATGGAATCCGCGCAGACGGCGCTCTACGAAATTAACGTTTGTCCGCTTTTGGCTTGCGACTAACGTGTTCCCATCATGCGGAACGGGACGTCTACGGACAAAGCCTTCGCGCGCAAACCGCAGCAGCAGCGCGCACGGATCCGCTGTGAACGCGTGCTGGACGAGGCGCGAAAGCTCCTGATCGAGCGCGGCGTCGCGGGCTTTTCGATTCCCGATCTGGCGACCCGCCTCGGCTATTCACGCGCGGCCATCTACAACTTCTTTCCAGCCCCGAGCGCGATTTTCAACGAGCTGACCCAACGCTATCTGCTCGAGCTGGAAGCTCAGCTGTTTCGCAATGCGCCCGAGCCGCTGAAGCTCTCGTGGCAAGACGGCGCACACGCCTTTGCGACGCTGGCTGCAAAGTTTTACAACCGCAATCCCGCGGCCTGCATTCTGATCCTCGGTGGCTCGACGTCGAACGAAAGCACCGTGGCGCAAGCTCTGCTGCTGCAACGCCTGGGCTCTTTGGTGGAGCAGCGCTTCGTGCAGCGTGGCATCGTTCTCCCGAGCTCTCCGCCGAACGTGGCGCTGCTCAGCGTCGAGATCGGTACGGCCTGCTTGCGGGCTTCTTTCTTCCTGCACGGCAAGGTGACGCCCGAGTACCAGCGCGAGGCGGGCAAGGCCATGATTGCGTATCTCTCTCAGTACGTCACCGCACGATCCGCAGCGAAACGGGCGTCCAAGCGCCGCTGAGAGTCAGAACGGCCCCACGCCGGAGATCTGGGTGTTCAGCGCTGCCGGTTCGACGATCACGGCGCTCGATCGCATCACCGGTGCCGTCGTTCGGACATTCGCTGCACCGGGTACGACGAACGCCTGGCCCGCTGCCAACGTCAACATGATTGTGTGGCCGATCGGCGGCGGCGCTTCACCCGCTTTGGTTGCCTTCCGTGTCGACTAGCCTGCCGATTTTCGTAGCGGCCCTTGTCAAGCAGTGCGCGAGCACTGCATGAAAACTTCTTTCCGAATCAGGCAATCGCTCGAGTCGCAAACGAATCTGAATGTGATGCCTTTTGCTGCTCGGAAACGGCGTCGTACGCGAGCCGTTCGACTACGGTCGTCTGGGTCTCACCGCACAGGATGGAAGTACGTCAGCGCGGCATCGTTTTCGCGATCGCTGCCGTAGCTCTGCGCGGGATGCCGCTGACGTTGTACATATTCACAGCGACACTGTCCGCTGTTGACGATTCACGATTGCGCGAGTAAACGAAGCGCGG
>DATHEN010000491.1:0-2742 GCA_035318565.1 Polyangiaceae bacterium | reverse complement strand
CAGGAGCCATCCCGGGCGCAGGCGGCTCATGACGGTTCGGATCATGACCGCACGATAGTCGATTACCGGCGAGCGAGCGACCCCTCCTCAGAGGGTCTTTCACACGCCCGTAGCCAACTCTGCACGTAGCCCGCCGCCATTCTCTGGCGACCGAACAGCGCAGCACGCTCGAGGCCCAATGCTATGTGCCTCGCCGTTTCGGTCGGACTCGTGAGCACACTGTCGATCGCATGTGCGGCGGCCGTGAAATCATCGCGCTCGACCAAAAATCCGGCGCTGCCCGCGACCTCGTCTGCGCCACTGCCTCTGACGACTATGACCGGGCAACCGCAGGCCATGGCCTCTGCCACCGAAAGTCCGAAGCCCTCCAGCTTGGACAGAAATAGGTGCGCTCTGGCGCCTCGATACAGGATCGCCAGCTCCTCATCCGATACGTAGCCCATGAAACGCACGTACGGCTCCACTCCGCAGGCGTACGCCTGCATGAAATGGCGCTGGCGTTCGCCCTGCGAAAGCTGTCCCGCCCAAACCAGGGTCAGGGGGCGGCTTCTCTGCGCCATTGCAACGGCGCGCATCATGGCTTCGATGCCCTTGCGCGGGTCCCCGTAGCCGACGAACAGGACGTAATCGGTTCCCGTCAAGTCCCACCCCCGCAGACGATCGAGATCGAGCGCGCTGGGTCGAGGCGACCATCTTCGCAAGTCGATTCCATTCGAGACCACGTCGATACGGTCCAGAGGCAACTTGAGGAGCTCAGCGACGTCGTCTCGCGTGCGCTTCGAGATCGCAACGATGCGCTTCGCGAAGCGATGTCGCACGTATTCCTCGAGCCAGCGGCGCAGCCAGCGCTTCTTCCCTCCGCCGAGATACGCGCGCGGCATTCGCAGTGGGATCATGTCGTGACACGTGACGACCGCACGCGGGTGAACCAGCGCCGGCGTTCCAAGCACTTCAGCGATGTGAAGCACGCTGCTCGGGCGCGCTGCACGTTCGAGGAAACGGCCGCGTAGCTCGACGAGTGCTTCGTGAGAAACAGAACCGCCACGCTCGGCCAGCCAGTCCGCGGCGCCCCTGAGATCCTGAGAAATCTGCGCTCCCCGGGCCGAATCCAGTGTGATCAACGCGGAAACCGCGAGTCGCCCGGCCCACTGCTCCCGGGTTTCGGACAAGCCATACAGGAGCTCACGAATCAGCCTGCCGATTCCGCGATAGCCACTCGCATCCAGCGCCGGCGTCGCATCAATCAGTACACTTCGTGGTGCGTTCACCGTGCCTCTCGGCTCGCATACGCTGTCGATCCGTCACTGGCAACAGCGCCGTAGACCGCGCGACCCGGGCCGTGCGAGAAACGCAGCCGTGGCCCGCCGCGTGCTTTTCGTCGCTGACCAGTTCGCCGACTCTCCGCGTGACCCCAATAGCAGTTACCCGGGAGGGGCAGAGCTGACGGACGCGGCCGTCATCGCCAAGAGCCCGTGGCCCGTGGAAACGATACGGGTGCGCGATCTGAAGCCCAGCTATTTGAAGGACTTCGACTTGCACGTGGTCGGCAACCTCGAGCAAGCCAGCAGCGAGCAGTGCCGGGCCATCGCCGCGCAGCAACGCACGGTTCTTTTCGAGCACGATTACCGAATGTGTCGCTGGCGCGGCAACATGCACACCGCGCGCGGAAGCTACCACCGGCGCCTGTGGCGCTGCGATTGCACGCCGCGTCGCTACAGTCGGCTGCTGAGCTCGGCACTGGGCGCAATTTTTCTCACTCAACGTCAGCTGGCCATGTACCGGTCGAACCCGTTCGTGCGTCTGCCGCGCATCGCGGTACTGGGCTGCTCGGTCATGGGCTCGGAATTTTTCGCTACGGTGAAGCGATTTCGCGAAGCCGGTTCACCGCGTGGACGCGGCACGTGCGTGATCCACTCCAACAATCCCACCAAGGGTTACGCGCAGGCGCTCGCGTATTGTAAAGAGCGCGGTATCGAGCCCCGCCTCGTCCGCGACGCCACGCCAAAGCAAGTACTGGACGAGCTCGCGGCTGCGGAGCGGTTGGTCTTCCTGCCGCAGTGGCCCGAGCCCGCCAGCCGAATAGCGCTCGAGGCGCGCTTCTTGGGGTGTGAGGTCGTTAGCAGCGAAGCGCTCGGCGTCGCGGGCGAAAGCTGGTGGAACGCGCCCGACAACCTCGCGTTCGAGTTCGTGCAGAGCGCGGCGGATCGCTTTTGGGGTTTGGTCGATTCGATTTCCGAAGCGCCTGCCGCAGCCGCCTACACTTGGAAGCGCGCCAGCACCGAGCCGCGCATAGTCAGCCGCCCGCCGCCGGAGCCGGGCCGATGTTGAAGGGAAAGCGTTCGCGTATCTGTCTGGACTTGACGCCGAACGAGACGATCGACCGGCACGGTGGGATCGGGCGCTACGGGCACTATCTGCTCCAACACTTGCTGCCTCTGCCGGAGGTGCGCTCGGGAAAGATCGAGCTCATGGCGTTGCCGATCTCGAGCGAGACGGTGATCTCGGCCGAGGAAGCGCTGTCGCGGCGCGTGCTCTCGCGCCCCCCGCTCGAGGTCAAGCAGCACCGCAGGAACCGCAAATTCCTGAGCAGTCTGCGACTGCACCAGGCCAAAGTGGACTTGTTTCATGCCACGCAGCCGATGGCGCTGCCGCTGGCGCCCGGCTGTAAAGTCGTGTGCTCGGTTTACGATCTGGTGCCGATCGTCTGCCCGCGGCCCTTTCCGAGTCGGGTGCAGACCGCTT
>DATHEN010000490.1:0-7147 GCA_035318565.1 Polyangiaceae bacterium | reverse complement strand
CGCGCGCAGCGAGAACGTGCCGTCCCGAGGATTGAGCACGTACGTTCCCGTGATGTCCGCGGGCAGCAGGTCCGGCGTGAACTGAATGCGGCGGATCGAGCAGCCCAGGGTTGCCGCGACCGCCTTGACGAGCGTCGTCTTGGCGACACCGGGGACTCCCTCGAGCAGCACGTGCCCGCGCGCCAGCAGCGCGACCAGCATGATGTCCACCTGGGCGGCATCCCCGATGTACACGCGGCTCACCTGGTTGCGGAACTCGATCAGGCGCTCGCGTGCTGCCTCGATTTCGTTCACCTGGAGCGCGTGCATCACTGCGATCCTCCGCTGGCGGCGTCGATGGCCGCGAGCACGCGCAGCACTCGCTGGCGCGTCTCTTCCACGAGCTCAGGCGAGACCTTGAAAGACTGGGATGCCAGTACCTGTGACTCGGCTTGCGTCATTTGCAGAAATAGTCGTTTGAGCTCGTCGGACGATTGCTTATCGAGGAGGTTTTGTCGATCGATCTCTGCCAAGAGTGCAGTTTGCGAGGCGCCGCGCGCAAGCCCGAGTTTGTCCATCAGGGCTTCTTCGAGCGCGCTCTTGAGCTCCAGCAACGCGAGCGCGCGGTGTGTGGTAGGGGCGGCCAGAACCGCGGCACGGCCTGCCACGCCGCCTTGTCCGACGAGCGGGACCGCCGTCGCATAGCGTGGGTTCGCGCGTCGATACGGTCGAGTGGCGACTCGCGCGGTCCACACGCCGGACGCGAGCGCCAAAAATGCCCCGAGCAACACGGCGAAGCTCCCCGGCAAGCCGCCTTGCCGTACCTCTTCGAACGTTTCGAGCAGGCCGGCAAACTGCTCGCGCAACTCGTCGGCAAAGCCGCTCTCGCCGCCGTAGTGACCCTGCTGTCGAAATTCCCCGGACAGCAGGTACAGCTTGCCGCCACGCGGGCTCCACGAGTCCGCTTCCACGAGGTAACTGACCAGCCCCGAGGCAAACGCACGATTGCCCGGGTAGCGCAGCATCAAGTTGATCACGGCGGACGGATCGCCCATCGCGAACAGGCGGCCGCGATCCACGATAATGCCGGTCACCGCCAGGGCCGCATCCGGCTCGCCGATCGCCGGTATCTTCAGGACCGGCGTCAAATTCGGATGCGTGAGCGCCGTGGGATGATTCGTGACCAATTGATCGACGTCCGCCACGACCGGATGCCGTCCCTGTTCATGTCCGGCCACCTGCTGCACGGCTGGAACTGCGATGGCCAGCTGCGAGTTCTGCCGCAGCACTCGGGCGGGGCGCAGCGGGGCCTGGATGCGCTGAATCTGAAAGCGCTCGAGCAACTTGGATCCCGTGCCGTAATCGTCGAGCACGGCCAGTCGCCCGCCGGCCCGCAAAAATGCGCTCAGCTCGGCGTAGTCGAGCGGCACGCGCGGCGCGAGCACGAGAATGCCGTCGGCCGGGCCGAGCTCGCCGAAGTCGAGCGTGGCCACCACTTGAACGCGCTCGCGCCCGAGCTTGGTACGCGCGACTTCGAGGAGCTCACTGGTGCCCTCCCAGCCTTCGTCGTTGACGCTGAATGCGGCGCCGAGCGGCACGGCCACGAGTGAGAGGAGCGTGCCGAGCAGGCCGAGGCGCATCCAGCGCCGCCAGCGCGCAGTTGGGCCCGACGCACTGCGGCGTTCTAACCCCGCTCGAGTTGGCCGCGTCCGCGGTCCGCACATGGGCCGGCCACGCTAGCATGCCGAACTTACGCGGCGACTTTCGAGACGCTCGAGGCGTTCGGCTCGAGAGCGCTCGGGAAGACGAGGCCTCAAGTGGAGGGCCGGATGGCCGTATGCGAGGATGAGCCTCGCGAATTGCTTGATGTTTGCTACCCTCGCGAGTGATCGTCCCGAGCCATTTGGAATTCGTCCTGAAAAGTCGGAGCTTTGCCTTAACTTGACCCCGCGGTGGAGCGGGCTACATTCCTGATAGGTTCGAGGTCGCTCTTACGAGGGCCCGGGCAAGCGAGGATGCAATGCTGCCTCCCTTCATCATCGATCAGATTCGACGTCGCGAAGAGGATGAACGCCGTCGTAGCGAGTTGGATCGGCCTCGACTCGAGCTCCCGCTCGATTTGTACCATCCCGCGCCCAAACCGAAGCCCGCGCCCGAAGCGGAAGAGGAAGAGGAAGACCCGCAGGACCGCGACCGCGGAGTGATCATCCTCGACCTGGGCTGAAGCGAGGGCCGAGCGCTGCCCTGGAGTCCCCCTCGGGCTCCTAAAAATAGAGATTTTTTTCAGCTTGCGTGCGACCGGAGCGCGCTAGGCTGCGCCCGCCTATGGCAGCCCTGTCCCGCGCGGCGCTTCTATGCGCTGCGCTCGTTTCGACTTCTTGCTTTTCCCCCAGTGACGGCGTCGAGCCACCGCTCAGCCGCATCTATTATCCCGTCGGTCTCGCGCTGAACGTCCCAGACACGCGCTGGCGGCCCCTGACTCGCAACCCCACGCACCTGTACGTCGCGAACAGCAACTTCGATCTGCAGTTCAACGGCGGCACGCTGCAGAGCTACGATTTGACGCGAGTACGCGGGCGGATCTGCAATTCTGATGCGGACTGCAGCGGCAAATGTGGCAATGCCACCAGCTGCGTGTGTGCGAGCGCGGCGGATCCTCTGGCGCCACCCTGGTGCGTGAGCGCGGCGCCCTGCGGCGACTTCGGCACAAAGAGGAGCGCGCAACTCAAGAACGTCCCCGGCACGTGCGGATTCATCGACCCGGTGAACCCCCAAGACGGAGGGGAGTCGCTGGTCGTGGATTCGGTGGAGATCGGGGCCTTCGCCACGGATCTCATCTACCGGGAGCGCCCCGGCGCGCCGGCAGGTGAGGGTCGTCTGTTCGCGCCCGTGCGCGGCGACGCGACCCTGCATTGGCTCGATGTGAACCCGGACGGCGTCCTCGAGTGCGGGCAGAACGGTAACGGCCAGGAATGTGACGACTTCCACCGCAGCGGGGACGACCCGGAGGAGGAGAACACCCGCGGCCAGCGTCTGCCCACCGAGCCGTACGGCATCGATGCCACCGAAGACGGCGAGTCAATCCTGGTCACGCACCAGACCGAAGGCAAAGTCTCGCTGTTCAAGCACGGCTTGGCTAACGATGCCTCGGAGTTCTCAGGTGCGCCGCGCCTCGAATTCGTGCAGGAGGGGTTGCCGTCCCGCCCCATCGGCATCGTGGCCGTGCCGCGGCCGCGCGCGGCTGACGCGAATTACGAGCAAGCTTTTCTGGTGACTTATCGCAACGCCTCGCAAGTAGACCAACTGCGTCTGACGAACGAGTTCGGGACCGTCAGTCCACCGCGGTCGTTCTTGTATCCGAGCGGGGCCGCGCGCATCGCGGTCAACTCGCTCGGCTATGACTCTCGCGGTATCGCGCTCGATACCTCGGAGCGCGTGGCGTGCGAAGCCGGCTGTGGCGAAAACGTCACGTGTCTGCAGGGCTGCGCCACCAAGCAGCTCGGCGTTTACATCGCGAACCGTACGCCCGAGACGCTGCTTATTGGCAAGACGAACACCGTGCAGAACCAAGCGGCCAGCAGCGATCTGCCGGTGTTCAGCGACAGCATGGACCTCTCGGTGGGGCCATCGCGGGTGGTCGTGGGGCAAATCATCGACGCGCAGGGCAAGCTTGCCACGCGCGTGTTCGTGGTGTGCTTCGATTCTCGGCTGATCTTCGGCTATGACCCGGCCTCGGGCCGCATCGATACTCGCATCTTTACGGGCCGCGGCCCGCATTCGCTGGTCATCGACGCAGATCGCGAGCACACGGCTCCCGAGTACGCGCTCGGTTACGTCGGACACTTCACGGATTCTTACATCGGCGTCATCGATCTCGACCAGCGCCGCCGGAGCTACGGAACGATCGTGATGAATTTGGGCCGCCCGCAAGAGCCGAGGGCTCAGAAATGAAGCGCGTCCTCGCGCTCTCGCTGCTCATCGCCGGTTGCGCAGAGTCTCCGGTGACGCAACCCGTACGCTCACTCGAGCAAAACGGCGAAGTCTCCTTTTTCTGCGCGTCGGTCGGCTCCGGCAGACCCGTTGCTGCGAACATCGACGAGTGCCCGGACCGGGTGACCGGGCAGCATCACCTGTTCGCGCTGGTCACGCAGACGCTGCGCGGCGAAGTGGCACTCATCGACCTCGACCGCGGCGACGAGGGCGAGGTCGTGGACGTCAATCCGTCCGTGCCGGGTTTCAGCTTCCTGCCTGTCGGCGAACAGCCGGTAGACATCGTGTCCAGCCCGGGAGGCACGGCGAGCTTCGTTGCGGTGGCTGCGCCGGGTCGCGCGGGCATCTTCGCGCTGCCCACGAGCTGCATCAGCGCACCGCGTGCGGACGAGCCCGCCCGCGATCTGACGACCTGGCCGGCGTGTGCGCTGCCCGCGGCGCCGCGCGACATGAGCATTTTGCTGCAGCCGGCGGAGAGCGACGCCTCGAGTTGTGGAGTGGCTGCCACTCAGCCGGCGCGCGCTCCCGAGGAAGTGGCGTGCCCCGCGGACGTGAACGGCGAGGGCGGCACCGGTGGTATTCGCAAACTGGCGGTGACCCTGCCGGAGCGCGGCACGCTCGCGATCATCGACGCGCAGTGGCTTTTGAATCAGGAGCCCGGCAGCTTCAACGATTGTCAGTTCGTCGAGCATGCGTTGGCGGTCGACCTACCCTCCACGCCCGTCGAGCAGGAGTTGCCGCCCGACCTGTTGAGGCCGGCGACCTGCGTGGCGCCGCCGTTGCCTCCCGGCCCCGTGGGCGCGTCTTTTTCGGCATTCCCGGTCAAGCAGGCGCTCGGCGGAAGCTCGCTGTATATCGCCGATCTGCACGCGCCGCTCATTCACCGCCTGAACGTGAGCGATCCGTGCAAAGCCACGCCGGAGCCCGCGCTGCTGCCCAAGTCCGTGGATGATCCGGGGCGCCTCATCACCGTGCGCGATCTGGCCGTCAGTCCGGAAACGACGCGCGGTGAGCGCTTCGTGTACGCGATCGAGGGTGAAGGAAGCGGCGGGGTACAAAGCGAAGAGCGCGGCGGCATCATGGTGTTCGACGTGACGCCGGGCCGAACGAACCGCACGCCGCTGGTTCGCGCGGGCAGCCCGCGCACACCGTTCGAGCCGCCCGATCGCATCTTGTTCTCGGCGCCGGCGCGCGC
The DNA here is from genome assembly GCA_035318565.1 of Polyangiaceae bacterium. Taxonomy (GTDB): domain Bacteria; phylum Myxococcota_A; class Polyangia; order Polyangiales; family Polyangiaceae; genus DATDJP01. The sequence goes on along the minus strand of DATHEN010000490.1, from coordinate 1,983 downwards.
CGTCAGCTTTGCGAAGCGGGACATACCGGAGGTCGATCCGGTGACGGGAGGGGTGACGTACGGGGAGTTCTGCAATCCCGACCCCAGCATCGGAGAGGACTCGACTGCTGCGCGTTATCGCACGGCGCCGGATCTTTCGCGCGGCGCCGGGCCCCGCAAGCTGCGCGGCATCTTCGCGTTCGCGGCGCTCAGCAGCGGACAGGTCGCCGTCATCGACGTGGAAGACTTCGATGCGCTGTGCCGGCGTCCGGTGAGCGCGAACGTGAGCAGTGAACCCGACTTCCGCGGCTGCGCGAACGATCCCAGCGACAACGACTACGCTCTTTCGGACGGCGCGGCCACGGTCAGCAACGAGGCGAGCTGCAACGTGGTCGAGCCGCACCGCGCGCGCGGCGCGAACTACGTGCTCACGAGCAATCGCAACGGCCTCCGGGCTCCGGCGCTGCGCGCGTTGCCGCGCCTGGGCTCGCCCCAGGGTGGGCTCGTGACCGACAATACCTTCGAGGGACGCATCAATCCGAAGCTCTTGGCGGTGGATTTCCAACCGACGTCGACGAGCGGCCGCCAGATGGCCCAGGTTTTCGTCGGCACTTCCTTGTATTCGGCTGACTCTGCGCTCGGACAGAGCACGGAAGAATTCCTGGACCTCTCACCCGCGACCGCGGACAGAAATTCGCTGGTGCTACCGCTGATCGAGCCACGCTCGTACGCCGCGCAAGAAGACTTCGCCGTTGTCTACGAGGGGCAGGTGACGCGGGACTGGCAGGGCGGGCGCTGGGCGCCAAAGCAGCAGGCTACCGAGCCGACCCTCACGCTGCTTCACAGTGCCAACTTCTGCGACGACGGCGTCGAGGACATGACGCTCATCCGCGATCATGGCGTACGGCTGCAGGTTGCGGAGGCCAATCTCGATGCGTTCGCGCGGCGCCACGGCGACTACGTGCAGATCCGCACCAAGCTACAGGATAGCGATGACCGTTACTGGTCCGAAGTCGGGCCCAGTTGCGCCGCAGACGCCGGGCTGCCGGAGTTCGGATACGATGTGTGCCTGAAGGCGTTCGGCCCGCACGACGCCGAGAACCTGGACGCCACTCGCGACCTGCGCATCGTCGAGGCGTACCAAAGTCAGCTCGTGCTGGAGCCGCGGCAGGAGTTGAGCCCCGAGGAACGCACGCGCCGCTTCGAAATGCTGCGTTGCTGCTTCCCGCAGAGCCTGACGTACACCGTGCGCGCGGGCCACCACTGGCTGGTGCGCGGCTCGGCGAGTGGGTTTCGGCATGACGTGCGCGCGCAAGACGGTGACTTTCGCTGCGTTCGCGACTGCAACCCGAAGCTCGTCCACAACCGCTCGCGCGTGTGGGAGATTTCGAGTCGCGAGGTTTGCGGCTCGTTGACGCCCGACACGGACGACGCCCAGGGCTGCATCGGGCCAGCCACGAGCGACGATTACGTGTGCACCGTGGCGGGGCGCACGACCGCCGTTCAACCGAACGGCGAGGCCAGCCAGTGCATCTTCGAGAATTTGACCGCGCGCTTCGCGATCTATCGCGGCCATAACCCGACGACCCCGGCCGACTCGGAGAGCCGCCGTGACATGGTCTTCGCCTGGCAGACCGTGGGTGGCTTCACGCCGCTGGCCGCCAATATCGTGGAAGAGACGAGCTCCACCTCACCGCGTTCGATGACGTTCGTGCCACAGCTCAATCAGCTCGCCGTCGTCGACGGTCGGCTTGCGGGACTCACGTTCATCAGCCTGAGCAGCATGAGCGTTTCGCGCTCGTTTTTTTGACGTAAGTACCCGTCTCTCTGCGAGCTCCGGCTCGGTACTAGACGGTACGCGGCGGCGCTACTAAGGCGGATCGATGGATGCGCGCAAGACGCCCGTGATGGCGCAGCATGCCGCAGCCAAGCAGGCTTACCCGGACGCCATCCTGTTCTTCCGGCTCGGCGACTTCTACGAAATGTTCGGAGAAGACGCCGTGC
>DATHEN010000489.1:0-2209 GCA_035318565.1 Polyangiaceae bacterium | reverse complement strand
GGCAGATCTTCCACACCGGCTTTTTCCCATCGATCCGTCATCCCCTCGAGGTACACGGGCTCCTTCAACCCATCCTGGCCCTGCCGCTTTTTCTGATCGGAGGCCCGGACGACGCGCTGATGCGCATCCCGAGCGTCGTGTGCGCGGGGGCGCTCGCCGTGATGGTTTACTGGGGCGGCAAGCGGCTGTTCGGCGTGGTGGCAGGCGTGGTGGCGGCAATTCTGATCTTCACGCGCTCGGACGTGATGTTCATGGGAGTGCTCGGGCTGGACGACGTCGGCTTCGCGCTGTTTGCGTTCGGCTCGATGACCTGTTTCGCGATCGGCGCGCACACGGCCGGCGGGCGCGCGTGGTTCGTGATGAGTGGTTTGTTCGCCGCCTTGGCTGCGCTCGAAAAACTGAGCGGCCTGGCCTTGCCCGCCGTGTTTACGGCCGTACTTGCCGTGCGCCCGTATGCGCGGCGCAACGTCGGCTGGCGTAATTGGCTGTACCTGATCCTGCCCTGCGTGCCGGTGCTGGCGCTCTACGTGCTCAGAAACTATCGCGTCTACGGCACGCCGGGGTCCGCGTACGGGCCCATCGAATGGCTCGGCAAGGACCAAATAAGCGCATACTTCGCGTACTACCCGGATCCGCCGACCACCTCGGAAGTGTTCGCGCAGCTCGGCCATGGGCGCGTGCTCCAGCTGGTCTTGGATGAGCTACTCCAGATCTGGACCGAGAACCGCACGGACTTTCTGTACCTGCTCGGCATTCCGGCGCTCGTGCTCACGCGCAAACGCAACCCGCTGTTCCCCCTGACCGTGCTGTTCTTCACGCCGGCGCTGCTGATTCTCGTGTGCGTGGTGCACCACGTGGAACAGCGTTACCTCTCGGCCTATATTCCGCTGTTCGCGGTGGCCATCGGCGGCGTGGCGAGCCAAGTGTTCGAGCGGCTGAAGGAGCGCATCCCGGAAGCTCGCCGGGCGCTGTTCCGCGGTGTTTCAGCCGCTGCCGCCCTGGCTCTGCTGGTCTTCTTTTCACGGGCACCGGCGTTCACTGCGCTGCTCGCGTCGGCCTCCATGCGGCGCGAGCACGAGTGCATGGATGCGGCGAACTACCTGCGCAAGGCCGTGGACGCGGCAGCTCCGGTGCTCACGGCCAACCCGTGGTTCGTGTCCTGGGAAACCGAACGCCCCGCAGTGCTCGCGCCCACCAACGGCGACACCGCGCTGCTCGAGGTCGTCGCGCGCTACAAAGTGGATTGGGCGATCTCCGGCGTCGCCACGCTGGGCATGCTGAACGTCGCGGCCGCGCTCGATCGTCCGGATGTACGCGCCGCGCTCGAGCCCGAGGTCGTCTTCGACGGCGCCGTGTGCGACGTGTACCGCTTCAAGAAGCCACACCGGAGCGCTGGACCGTGAGCGGGCGCGCCGTCATCGTCGTTCCTTGTTACAACGAGGAGCAGCGCATCGACGCGCGCACGTTCATCGAGTTCGCGCGCTCCGGTCAGGGCGACCTCCTGCTCGTGAACGACGGCTCCAGCGACGGCACGGCGGACGTGCTCGCGCGCATCGAGCGCGCCGCGCCGCAAACGGTGCGTTCGCTCTCGTTGCCGCAAAACCGCGGAAAAGCCGAGGCGGTGCGTCAGGGGCTGCTCGCCGCGCTCGGCGACGGCACGGCGCTCGTCGGCTACGCGGACGCCGATCTTTCGACGCCCTTCGACGAGCTCGTGCGCCTGCGCGAGGTAGCCGACCAGGGATCGGCCCAGGTCGTGCTCGGAGCGCGCGTGGCCCTGCTGGGGCGGCACATCGAGCGCTCTGCCATGCGCCACTACTTCGGCCGCGTGTTCGCCACCGCCGCGTCCGTGATCCTGGCGCAGCCGGTGTACGACACGCAGTGCGGCGCCAAGTTCTTTCGGAGCACGGACGCGCTGCGCGCCGCGCTCGCCACGCCGTTCAGCTCGGCCTGGGCGTTCGACGTCGAGCTCATCGGTCGTTTGTTGATCGGCGCTCCCGGCGTCCCTGCTCTACCGGCCGAAGACATCATCGAAGTTCCGCTGCAGCGTTGGCGCGACGTGCGCGGCAGCCGCATGCGCCCGTTCGACATGATCCGCGCCGGGCTCGAGCTCGGGCTCATCGCCCGTGCGCTTCATGAACGCAAGCGCGCTGTCGAACGCAGCGGCTGACAGCCACCCTTCCGCGCGCCGGGATTCGAGCTTAACCTCTGC
>DATHEN010000488.1:0-2062 GCA_035318565.1 Polyangiaceae bacterium | reverse complement strand
CGCACACGCGCGCAGAGGCGGCGAGAGCGACGGCAATCGCGCGGTGCGCGCCCACGAACACGTTGGCCGAAAGCAGTACGTGCGCGGCCGGCGCCAGCGGTGTGCTCTTTAGGAGTTGCATCAGCTCGGCTTCACTCGGTGAGGTTTCGAGGCACTCACGCAGGCACAGCTCCACGTTCTCCGGAGACAGGCTCGTGGCACTCGGCAGTTCGGCGCGTGCCCGGATTCCGAGTGGATGCGCGGGATCTGCAATGCACGCCGCCGCTTTCACGGCGCGCCGCACGCGCCCGAGTCGCTCCTCGTCCGAGTCAGTCACGATTGCCGGCCGAGCTCAGCAGCAGATCCTCGACGGCCAAGGAACAACCGCGCGCTGGGGCTCCTGGCGCGCGGCCGCGCAGCTCCACGCTTCCGTCGCGCACACGGATCAGGTCCTGGGTGACGACGGACACCGCTGAGTCGACGTTGCCGAGGTCGATGAAGCGCGCCAGACCCAGCTCGCCTTCGGGAAGGGGCTGCAGATCGTCGGGGTTCACCGCATCGACGCGAAGCCACGAGGGCGCGGTGAACGGCGCCGGACCACGCGCATAGAGTTGGCTCGTGAGCTCCGTCATGCCGTATTCGTTGACGATTTGGTCCTCGTGCACGCCGAAGGCGGTGGCGACGGCGGCGCGCAGCTGGCTGGCTTCGATTTCTCGGCTGCGTCCTTTGAAGCCGCCGGTCTGCATGATCGCCGAGTGCGGTGGCAGCTCGATACGAGCACCAGCCAGTGCGTCCAACGACGCTACCAGCGCGAACGAGGTGGCGAGCAGCAACAACGGCTCGGCGCGCTCCCGGGCCACTTCCGCCGCGTGCTGCAGGGCCTGCACGTTGACGCCCTGATCGTCGAAGAGCCAGCGCTCGGCGGCGCGCGCTTGGAAGGGCTCCTCGGCCGCCCGGGTCAGGGCGCGAGCGTCGAAGTCTTCCATCATCGCGAGCATCATGAACCCGAGCGAAGAGCTGCACGGATCGCCGGGCACCGGCGCGAGCGCTACGACCGTCGCGCGCGCATGCTCACCCAGCAGCGCTGGTCTGCCGAACTGCAAAGCGACCCTGCGGTACGTCTGGGTGGTGCGCATGACGTGCATGCCGCGGGCTTCGTGGGTGGTGCCGCTGGTTTCGAAGCGCACTTCGTCGAGCTCGGGCGGATGCACGGCCACGCGCGTGAGACGGAAGGCTTCGACGGGCACGGCCGGGATCTCCCCCACCGTGCGCAGCGCAGAACCGTGGCGTTCGACGAGACGGGCGAAGCCGGCGTTGTGACGCGCTTGAAAGTGGGCAATGTCGAGCGCAAGCTGCTCGAACTCCGCGCTCGAGTGGCGTGGGGCGCGGGCGTAGGCGCGCACCCGTGCGTGCAGCGCGTCGGATTCATCCACGAGCGTCACGGCTCAAGCCTGCAACGTGCGCGCGAGCGTTGCAACGAAGCCGTCCAGAAGCGCTTCGGCGATGGTGAGCGGCGGAGTCAGGATCAGCACTTCACGCCCTCCCCCACCGGTCGACACGATGTATCCCTGCTCGAGCAGAGTGCGCTGAATGCGCTGCGCGGAGCCGCGCCGGCTGCTCACGTCGATTCCAATCATCAGCCCCTCTCCGCGCAGAGCGCAGGCGGGCGGCAGCGCCGAACGCAGCTGCTCCAGGAACCGTGCACCCAGCGCCGCCGCGCGTGCCGGCAAGCGCGAGCGGGAGAGCACGTCGAGCGTGGCCAGCGCCGTTGCGCACGCCAGCGGTGCACCGGCAAATGTGGAGGTGTGCACCACTTCCGCTTCACGGCTCCAGGCCTGCATCACGTCCGCGGATCCCAGGCATGCGCTGATCGGCAAACCACCGCCCAGGCCTTTGCCGAGGCAAATCAAGTCGGGTGCCGCCGCGGCAGACGCCAGCATCCGTCCACTGCGCCCGAGCCCGGTCCAGATCTCGTCGGCGATCGTCAGCGCACCGTACTGCCGGCTCAGCCGCACCAGCTCCGGCAGAAAAGCAGGCGGAGGGACGATGCAGCCGCCTCGCCCGAGAATGGGTTCAATCAACA
>DATHEN010000487.1:0-7747 GCA_035318565.1 Polyangiaceae bacterium | reverse complement strand
AGCGCGCAGCGGCTCTTGCGCGCCGCCTTTCGGCGCTGGGATGCGCTCCACTACGGCTTCCAGGAGCTCCGGCACACCGACCCCGGTCTTGCCGCTCGCCATGATCGCACCGCTGCAATCGAGGCCGATGACCTCCTCGATCATCTGGGCGGCTCGATCCACGTCCGCCGACGGTAAGTCGACCTTGTTCAGGACGGGCACGATCTCGAGCTCATTTTCGAGCGCCAGATAGGCGTTGGCCACGGTTTGAGCCTGAACCCCTTGCGTGGCATCCACGACCAAGAGCGCTCCTTCGCAAGCGCGCAGGCTGCTCGTGACCTCGTAGCTGAAGTCGACGTGACCGGGCGTGTCGATGAGCTGCAGCTGGTAGTCTTCGCCGTTCTTGGCGCGGTAGCGTAGTCGCACGGACTGCGCCTTGATCGTGATGCCGCGCTCGCGCTCGAGCTCGAGCTTGTCCAGAAACTGATCGACCCGTTCTCTGGCGGTGATGGCGCCCGTCACGTCCAGAATGCGGTCGGCAAGCGTGCTTTTGCCGTGATCGACGTGAGCGATGATCGAAAAGTTCCGGATCTTGGACGGGTCGGTCGGCATGGCGGCGGACGTCGGGCTGGGTGGATGGGTCGGGCGAGCCGCACTTGCGCGGGGATGGGGCCGCGTCTCTAGCGCGTGGAGGGTCGTGCGACCAGCGGATGAAAGAACACCGAGGTTCCGTTCGCGCGCGCTCCCCCGCCGAAATTAGCGTGACCGATTACTTCTTGGCGGCCTTCGCCGGCGCTGCGGCGTCGGTCAGGCTCATCTGACCCGGCAGCGCGTGCTCGTAGCGTTTGAGCACGAGGTCTATGCCTTCTCGGATGTAGACGGCCACCGGCACTTTGGTGCGGTTATGCAGCAAATGCAGGCGCTCGTTCTGCTCCGGGGTGATGTAAACCGTGGTCGAGATTTTTTTCCGTGACATCGTTCCTACTCGGAGCGCGAGTGCCAGCCGTTACAATAGATTCCCATATGTATGATGTCAACGAGAACCTGGTCGTCAAATCCGGGTTTTCCCTAGAGTTTTGAGTATTTACGCGACAGTCGCCGGGGCGGCGTTCCGCCGCAGACCCGCGATTCCAGGCAATCGTCCCCGGCGCGGACGCCGATCTGCGAGCGAGCTTGTCACGCTCTCGGCGCATGCCTAGGATGCGGCCCAACTGTTCAGATCGGCTGAAGAATGGAAGCGCGTGGGCGCCTCCAGCAGGGGCCTTACTTCACCTATACAAGGCGAGCGGGATGACAACGAATCGGCGGATGTGTTGGCGAAAAGCGCAGGCAGGGCTGGTCGTGGTTTTTGCGGCCGGAATAACGCTGGCTTGCGGGGGTAGCGACGCGAAGTCGGCGCGCGATGGCGTAACGCATCGCGACACGCGCATCGTCCACGAGTCCTGCAACACGGACTCGGGAGAAAAGCAGGACGCCAATACGGACGGCAAGCCGGACGTGATCGTCGTCAAGTCGGGTGGCCGTGAGGTGTGCCGCGCGGTCGATCTGAACTTCGACGGCAACGTGGACTCCTGGGTGTACCGCGATGACAGCGGTCAAGTGCGCCGGCGCGAAACCGACTACGACCGAGACGGGCGCGTCGACGAGATTGCGGTGTACCGCGCGGGTGTCGTGTCGGAAAAGCATCGCTCCACGACGCTCACGCACAAGCTGGATACTTGGCAGTTCTACAATGGCGGTGTGCTGGCGCGCGCGGAGCGGGACGCAGACGGCGACGAGGTCGTCGATCAGTGGTGGGAGTTTTCGAAACCCGGCTGCCCATTGATTCACTCCGATCTGGACGATGACGGGCGGCCCGATCCCGGTGCAACGGTCGATTACTGCAAAGAAACGGGCTACGTGCCGCCCGAGCGCATGCCGTACCGGACACCGGCGAGCCCGGACTTCCAGCGTCCCGGATCGCTTCCCACGGAGGTCGAGAACAGGGAGATGGGCAGCGGAACGTCGCCCGCACCTGGCGCGACACCCGCACCCGCACCAGCACCAGCTCCCGCCGCACCCGCCGATCAGAAAGGAACCAAGTGATGCTTCGCCTTCGACTTACTCTCGGAGCGGGTGGGCTCGCGTGTCTGGCCGTTGCTGCTGCGATGTACGGTTGCGGAGGATCCGAGTCGACGCGATCAGCTCCGAAAATCGGCGGCGAGATCCGGGGCATCGAAGGAGACGATCGCTCGCGCTGTGACTTCAGAGGGCGCGTCGATCGCGAGGTGAGCGAGACGGCAGCGTTCGGCGCAATTCAGCCGAACGTGCGGCGCGTCTTCGCAATCATGGGAGAAGGGGAGGACCGCCGGAAGGTGCTGCTCTGTCGCGAGATAGACACGAACCTCGACGGCAAGAAGGACGTGGTGCGCACCTATACGGACAAGGGTGAAGCGCTCAACGAGCTGGCTGACAGCAACTACGACGGCACGATCGACACATGGGTGACCTTCGCGCGCGGGCGCATCAACAAGGTGCAGACCGACCGTAACAAGGACGGCAAGCCCGATCAGACGCGCTTCTACGTCGGTGGCAAGCTGTCGCGCGCCCAGCGCGATACGAACCACGATGGCCGAGCCGACGTCTGGGAAATCTATGATCAGGGGTCGCTCCAACGCATGGGTGTAGATCTCGATTTCGACGGTCATGTCGATCGCTGGGACCGCGACGAAGTGGCCATGCATGCCGCTGCCGAACGCGAACGCTCCGACATGGAGCGTGAAGAGGAGCAAAAGCGCCGCGAGCAGGGCAACGAAGACCTGGACGCGGGTGCGGGCGGTGCGGTCACGGACGCTTACGTGGGCGTGCGCAACCGCTGAACCTCCTGTTCGAATCCCGGCGCGTGTGCTAGCCACGCCCGATTTTCATGTCTGAAGAACGACTTCAAAAAGTACTGGCTCGTGCAGGCGTGGCTTCGCGCCGGCGTGCCGAAGAGTTGATCACGGCAGGCCGAGTCAGCGTCGATGGGCGCGTCGTGACCGAGCTCGGCGCGAAGGCCGACCCACGGCACTCGCGCATCGAAGTGGACGGACGGCGGCTGGTCGCGGAGCAGCTCGTGTACGTGGTGCTGCACAAGCCGCGCGCAGTCGTCTCGACGCTGAGCGATCCAGAGGGACGGCGAACAGTGGCCGACCTGGTGCGCCGCGTGCCCGCGCGCGTCGCACCGGTGGGCCGTCTCGACTATCACACGAGCGGTGCGCTCTTGATGACGAACGACGGCGAGTTCGCGAGCCGCATTGCACACCCGAGCCTCGGTGCGCCGAAGGTGTACGTGGCCAAAGTCAAAGGCCAGGTGAAAGATCAAGACCTCGCGCGCTGGTCCGAAAGTATCGAGATCGAAGGCCGCGCGACGCGCCCGGCCGAGGTCAAACGCCTGCGCTATGAAGGCGATAAGACCTGGCTGCAAATCACGCTACGTGAAGGTCGCAACCGGCAAGTGCGCCGCCTCGGCGAGCGTTCCGGGTTTGCGGTGATGCGCCTGGCCCGCCTCTCGCACGCGGGCATCACCAGTGAGAATTTGAGACCCGGCGAGTGGCGCTACCTGACGTGGGACGAGCTCACGGCGTTGAAGAAGGCCTGGGGAGTCCCGCATCGGATCCGCGCCGCTCCCGAGCCGGCGCGTCCGAATCGCGCGAGCCTGCGTCCGGCGCGTGCCGACCCTCGTCCGGCGCGCGCGCCGGAAGGCTCGTCGGCGCGGCCGCGCCGCGCCGCGGCAGCCGCGCCGCAGCGCTCGCCGAAGCATCCGGGAGAGAGGCCAGGCCGCCCCGTGCGTTCAGTTGCGCCGAAGGCGCAGGAGCGGGCGAATTCTGCGCGGCCAAGATCTGCGCGGCCGAGTTCTGCGCGGAGTTCTGCAAAGCCTCGGGCACGGACCAATCGGCGTTGAAGTAGCCGGCTTCGAGCAGGCCCGCCGCACCGAGCACTTGCTGACTCGTGGCCGGCGCGACACGCACATCGTATACGACGAAATCGGGCAGCAGCGCGGGCAGTGAGAGCGCGCGGAACAAGCCAGGCAGCGTCGGCGCGGAGAGCACTACCCAGTAGCGGTCCGGCGCGCGCGGGCTCGGATGAATGAACAGCGCCCCGATTTGTGCGCTCTGGTGACGCCGCTTACCCACGCGCACGCCGTGTTCGGTCGCGCCGATAGGCAGGGCAGCATTGGCCGCTTCGAGCAGCACGTGATCGCGCGCGCTGCCGACCAGAAACAAACTGTGCTCTCGTTCGAGCTCCGCTGTCAGGTCGCGGTCGGCGATGACCGGGTAGTGCACCTCGGGGCCGAAGCGCAGGCGCGCCAGAGTGCGCGCAACTTCGCGATTGGCGCGCCATGTCGCCGGATCGAGCGTGCCGTACACGAACACCAGGGGCTCGTTGTACACGTCGCGGAGCGGACCTTCGAGCCGTGCGCGCTTGTGCGCGGGGTTTGACTCACGCCGGCCTTTCGTCCAGCGACCAGCGCCGCGCTCGGCGAATAGTGCCTCTCCCCCCGCGTATTCCAGCGCTTCCCCGTTGATCGTCAAGCGCCGGGGTCCGCTCACGGACACCAACGTCTCGGGCGGCGTCAGCTCGAGCCCGGCGACACCCGACGTGGTCACGCTGACTTCACTCGTGCTTTGTACGCGGACGTCGATGTGTGCGGTCCGAGCTCCCGGCTCGAACGCACGCAGTCGCACCCAGTACTGGCTCGGGACGCGCAGTGAATCGGTGGTGAACGTCACGCGTGCGGGTGCCGGATTGCGTTTTTGTGCCGCCAGTACCGGCCACATGCGCGCGCCCTTCCAGTATTCTTTCCAAACGGCATGACCGACGTCCGGCCAGTCGGCGCTGACGCGTTGCCCGAGCTCGCGATAGCGCGCGATCAGCACCCGCGAATTTTCGAGTGGGAAGTCCTTGAGCCCGTGCGCGACGAACAGCGGTAGCTGGCGGCCATTTTCGGCGAAGCTCGCGGGTGAGTAGTGCTGCATCTGCTCGCGCTCCCAGCTCCGCAGCGGGCGACCCACGATGTCTCGCCGGACGAAGTAGCTGTGATAGCCGCAGAGGGGCGATAGGGCGGCGAACTGATCGGCGTGCCGCAATCCGAGCTCCGCGGTTCCGGTGCCACCCATGGAGACCCCGGTCAGGGTGATGCGATCCGGGTCAATCGGATATTGATCGCGCACCCAAGCCAGCGCGCGGAGTACCTCGTGCTCCGAGGGGCCACGATAGAACGCGTTACCGTGCGCATGCGGCGCCAATACGAAGCTCGGATGCTGCACCGAAGGCGCGTGTGCAGGCGCGTCGAAGAACGCGGAGAGCACGCCGCTCGGGCTACCACCGTAGCCGTGCAGGACCACGATCAGCGGATAACGCCGAGCGGCGCTGGGATCGACGCCGCGCGGCACGTGGAGGGCGAAGCGTTGCAGGCTGCCGTCGAGCTCGGAGCGGCGCGCCAGCGAGAGCAGGCCCGATTTCAGCAGCGGATCCTGGCCCTGCTCGATCGAGTCCATGAAGCTCTGCAATTGCCCGATCGCGCGCTCCACGCTGCCCGCGCTGGCGCGCAGCCCGGCGCCCAAGCGTTTGACGCGAGCGAGCCGCTGCTCGAGCGTCGACATAACGACACCTTCGCGCGCGCTCGTGCTGGGGTGCTTGCGCTGCAGCAGCGCCTCTGCGCGAGCGGCCGAGGCAGGCGCCTTGCCGCTCAGAAACAGCGTGCGATTCGTGGTGGTCGCACCGGTACGCAGCTCCACCCGGATCGCTTCGGGTGCCTGCGGCTCGAACAGAGACGCTGGCAGCGGAGGCAGCGACACTTCGAATTTGGACGTACCGCGCTCGAGTGGCCTCGATATTCCGGCGTTCAGCTCGAACAGCGTTTCTCCGGTTCGTACCCGCACGCCGCGCACCCTCACGGCTAGCGGCAAGTCGCGCGGAGCTCCGCGCCGATACTCGATGGCAACGCCCGGGCGATAGCCGCGCGTATCCAGCCCCGTCCAGAACGAGTGAGTTTGTAGGGACGTGGCCAGGCGTTCGGCGTCCCGCGCGGTCGTGCCTTCCAGCAGCAGCGATGCGCCGCGCGGCGCGAGAAATCGCTCGCGATCGACGATGCGCGCCATGAACGCCCAATGGTCGGCCGCTTGCGCCAAGCGGAACACGATACGGTGACGCCCCTTCGTGAGCGCGAGCGGGATTACGTCCCAGGCTTGGCCTCGCAGTTGCGGCACGCTGCGCTGAAAAACTGGAGCGCCATCCACGTAGATGGAGAGCCCGCCATCGGCGCCGGCGAGCAGCCAGCCGTCCAGATCGTGCGCCAGTTGTAGCGTGCCGCCGACCAGCGCGAGGCGCCCGGGTTTCCGGTCTACGGCGAAGGCCTTCCGTAGATCGAGCGCGCCGTCACTGACGTAGTGCAGCTGAAAGGCAGCGCCCGTCGCCTTGTCGATCGCACCCTGAACCGGTAAAGCTGCCGCAGCGTCGAGCGTGGCGGCGCGACTCGCGCTCAGCGGACCTGCGACCAGCCACGCGCCCAGGTATCCCTCGCTGCTCGGTGCGAGCAGCACGTCCGCGGCCGCGTCGCGGGTCCCCAACAGATACAGAATGACGAGGGCCCAGCACGGCAGGCGCAGCGGCATGGCGCCCCTGCCGTCAATTGGCGGACTTGTGAGCCAACGTACGCGCACCGTCCTGGAACATGACGTTCATTTTGCCGCCGTCCACCTCGGTGACGTAGCCCTCGCCGAACTTGCTGTGCAAAATCAAGTCGCCGGCCGAAAAGCGGCGTTCCATCGAGTAGCGGATGAACGCCGTCAGCGCCTTGCCGGAGATGCGCGCTTCCCACCCGCTGCGCCGTTCCTGTTCGGCGCGCCCGCGGCCTCCACCTGACGCACTGCGGCCCTCCGATGCGGCGCGTGCCGGCGATCCAGCCGTGCGAGTCTTGGCGCGCGGCTCTGAACGCGGTGCGCGGTAGTTGTGCTGCGAGTTGCACGTCTGGCAAATCACGCGTTTCGGCGCCGGGCCGACCATCGCGATCACGCGGTGGCCGAGGTCCATCCGGCACTTGGTGCAATACGCATCGATTTCCGAACCGGCCGAGAGCTGCTTCACTTCGGCTCCTCCTCACCGCCTTCGGCGGAGGGATCGGACACTTCTTCGGGTTGTTCCTCGGGGGAGGCACCAGGGGGCGGCGGTGTCACGCTGCGACGATCCTTCTTCATTCTGACGCGGGCCCGGACTTCGGGTTTGGGTAGGCCGCTTACTTTGGCATCGTTGGGGATGAAGCGAACTTCGGTCTTCACCTCGAACGACAACGTGGTGAGCACGTTCGTGAGCTCTTCGGCGAGATTCGTGTGCTCCAAGAAATCGCGAATTTCCCCCGCCACGACCCGATACAGGCCATTCTTCGTTTCGTCCATCTGCGCGAAGATCAAGGAGAGCGCTTCCTTCGGGAGTTTCATCTCGCCGATGAAGTGGCGGACGTTCTCCGGGCCTTCCGCGATCTTCTCGTAGCCCGCCTCGAGGATGCGCTTGATGAGCTCGGGCAGGATCCGCTCCAAACGGCGGCGCTCCCGGTCTGTCTCCTCACGCTCTCCAGGGCCGCGTCGTTCTCTGTCGTCGCGGCCCTCGCTGGGTGGGCGTTCGGTCGTCACGCTTTTTCCACCTAGCGTGGCGCGTCGCGTCAGTCAACGTCGGTTTGAACGAAAACCGCGGCCCGAGGCTGTGGCAGAGTGTTGTCGATGCCTCGGCTGGGCATGATCGCTCTTTGCTG
>DATHEN010000486.1:0-2833 GCA_035318565.1 Polyangiaceae bacterium | reverse complement strand
TTCGCGCTCGAGGGCCACGATCCCAAAGAAGTCGAAGTGAACGTCGCCACAGGCGAAAAGGCCGAGCAGAAAGTGGGGCTCACCGCCGAGCCGACCGAGCTGCCGCCCGCAAACCTGCCCCCACCGGAGCCCACGCCTGCTCCCGCTCCGGAAGAACCGGCGCCGCCGCCGGAGCCGCGCAGCAAGGTTCCCGCGTACGTCACGCTCGGCGTCGCCGGGGCCGGCGCCGTGGTCGGCACGATCTTCGGGCTGAAGGCGCTGAGCGCCAAGAGCGACTACGACGACGCCCCCACCAGCGACCGCGCGGACGACGTCGAGCGCAATGCGCTCATCGCGGACATGGCCTTCGGTGTAGCCATCACGCTGGGAGTGACGGGCGTGGTGCTCTTGACCAGCTCCGACTCGAGCGCACCCGCGAGCGATAGCGCCCGGCGCATTCTGCCGCGTCAGGCAAAGCTGAACGTCGCGCCGTACGTCAATCAGTACGGCGGCGGCGCGGCAGCACGCCTGCGCTTCTGAGGCACGCGCCCACGTCCGCACGCGCGACGACACTCGCCGCGCGTTGCGGGCGCGTGAGTCACTGGAAGCGCTGCGCGATCGCGTCCACCACCTGACCGAAGTCGGGCGGCAGCATGACGGGCGGATTGGCGTGTTGGCTCGTCACGCCGGGAATCGCGTTCTCGTGATAGCGCACCTTGAACTCGGTGAACTTCAGTCCATTCGCCGTCGACACGCAAATCACGCGGTCGTTCTTGCGGATGATGCCGCGCGAAACGAGCTTCTCGAGCACGGCCAAGCCGACGGCCGTGTGCGGACACGAGTACATGCCGGTGCGATCCGCGCGGGCGGCGGCTTCCGCGAGCTCCTGCTCGCTCGCCTGCTCCACGATGCCATTCAACGCCTCGAGCGCTTGCACGGCGCGCGGCGCGCTGACGGGATTGCCGATCTGAATCGCGGTCGCCTGCGTGGGCTTGGCGATGATCGGCTCCACTTCGCGCTTGCCCGCGCTCCAGGCGCGGTAGAGCGGATTGGCGTTCTCGGCCTGCGCCACCACCAGGCGCGGGTAGCGCGCGATGATGCCCAGATCTTTCATCATCTTCAGCCCCGCATAGAGCGCGGACGCGTTACCGAGGTTGCCGCTCGGCAAGATGATCCAATCCGGAACCTGCCAGTCGAACTGCTGCACCATCTCGATGGCGACGGTCTTCTGCCCTTCTAGACGCAAGGGGTTCATCGAGTTCGCGAGATAAACCAGACCTTCCTGCGCGAGCCGCTGCACGATTGCCATACAACCGTCGAAGTCCGTGTCGAGCCCCAGTACCAGCGCGCCGTGAGCCAGGGGCTGCACGAGCTGCGCCGTGGAAATCTTTCCGCGTGGCAACAGTACGACCACGGGTAGACCCGCGGCGGCGCCGTACGCCGCGAGTGAGGCGCTCGTATCGCCCGTGGAAGCGCAGGCTATGGCCTTGACCTTGAGCCCCTCTGCGATCGCCATGCGCACGACGCTGACGAGCACCGTCATGCCCAGATCCTTGAACGAGCCGCTATGGCTGTTGCCGCAGAGCTTGACCCACACGTCGCTCAGGCCGAGCTGCTGCCCGTAACGCTCGGCCCAGAACAGGTTCGTGCCGCCTTCGTACATCGAGACGATGAACGAGTCCGGCACCTGGGGCATTACCCATTCGCGCTTACCCCACACCCCCGACCCGTAGGGCCACTCGTTGAGCTTGTAGCGATCGTCGAACAGTTTCATCCAGGCGGGCCCGCTGCGATCGCTCAGCGTTTCCATATCGTGCACCACCTGCAGCAGTCCGCCGCAGCTCGGACAGCGGTAGAGCGGGCGCGTAACCGGCCAGGATCCTTCACAACCAGCGAAACACTCGAACCTCGAGGAGTACGTCACGCGGCGGACTATACCAGTCCATGCGCTCCTGCCTCGGAGGAGCGAAAATTTTGCATCGGGTCGCACAAAATAGCGGAATTACACGGCAACCTGCGCAAACCACTGGACGAGCGCCGCCGCTCCGAGGAAAGACGGGGACCGAGCCCGCTCCATGCACGAACCCTGGGTGCTCGAACTGACGGAACCCGCCGGCAACCCAGAGACGGTTGTCGGTGGGCTCGGGCTCGCCCTACGCTTGGCGCTCGACGCGCAGTGGGCCGGAGCCAGCGCGGTCGTAATCGGCGAGCGAACGCGCCAGCTGGGCCCGCTGCTCCGAGACCCCCGTCTGAAGATACCCGTGCTCGAAGAAGCCCCGGCCGGGGCGCTGCGTGCGACGGCGGCCGCCAGCCTGCTCGTGCATCGCGCTGCTTTCAAACAACTGCAGCGGAGCTCCACGCAGGCCCTTCGGCTCCCAGAGCATGCTCCCGAAGACGTCGCGTTCGCGTTCGCTCCCATTGACGTCGTGGACCGAGCCGCGCGCCGGCGCGCCGAACGCGCGCTGTTCCGCTCTTTGCGCAAAACGCAGGACGGCTGGACGTCGCGCTGGCTGAACCGCTACATCTCGCTCGCGATCTCGCGCTGGCTCGTGAAGACCCCGCTCTATCCGAACCAGGTCTCGTTCGCCATCCTGCTCGTGGGACTCGGCGGAGCGGCGCTGGCCGCGCGCGGTGACTACTGGTCGCTCGTTGCAGGCGCGTTTCTGTTTCAGACGCAGAGCGTGCTCGACGGCTGCGACGGAGAGATGAGCCGGGTCACCTACCGCGGCTCCTTGCTCGGCGAATGGCTCGACACCATCGGCGACGATCTCACGAACTACGGTTTTTTCGCGGGCGCCGGCCTGGGTTTGTATCGCGCCACGGGCAACGTACTGTATGCGGGCGCGGGCCTGGT
>DATHEN010000485.1:0-3528 GCA_035318565.1 Polyangiaceae bacterium | reverse complement strand
CAATAATCATTACTTAGCGCCAAGGTGTGGAAAAGTAAGGTTTCCGGCACGTCTCATGCTTAGACGGGTGAGCGGGCAACTACGACTCTCGAAGGGGCAAACCTCGGGCGACCGAGGGGCGCAAAGCTACGGGACTCATGAGTCGGCCGAGCTACCGAAGGAGATCCAATGACTTACAGCGGCAAGTTACGAGCAGCGGCGATTGCAGCCACACTTTTGGCGGCATCGGGCTGCACGGCCGAGGTGGCCGGCGATGGGGGTACGGGCAAGGGCAGTGACTCCGCCCTGATCAACATCAACGGGCTGCTGGCCATCAACGGCCTGACGGGTCTCAACGGGCTAATCAGTATCAACGGCCTCAACAGCATGAACGGTCTGCTGAGCATCAATGGCCTGCTGAGTATCAATGGCCTGATTAGCTTCAATGGTCTGTTGAGCATCAACGGACTTACCGTGGACTGCAATAACGGCGTCCCTGGTGAAACGTGCACCGGCGTGGCCGATGGCCTGCTCAGCCCCGTCACGGGCATGCTGAAGGACGAGTCCGGGAAGAACACCGCCGCGTATCTGGTGCGCTGCGCTCTGCCGAACGGCGATGCGATCAAGCTGCTGGACTACACAGGCAGCCTCGTCACCTTGGCCGGCGGCATCGGCCTCGCGCCGGACTGGCGCGACGGTGTCTGCGACGCGAATTGTCAGGAAAGCATCAGCGCTTGCCTCATGGCGATGACGAACGGCAACGGCAAGCACATCGAGATCGAGCTGCGCTCGCCCAACCCCGCTATCGGCCAGGGTGGGACCTTCCGGTACCAGGAAGCCGCGTTCTACGGGAACATGTTCACGAGCCCGCCCTCCACCACCTACTGCGTAGGCAAGGATTTCGCTGGCTTGCTCGGCACCAGCATCCTTTCACCCCAGCAGCGAGCCTGTGACTTCTGGCTCTTCATGGGCCTGGATTGCCCGTACAAGCAAGCCGGAAACTGCACCAGGGGCTTTGGTTTCCCGTTCGCCATGGGCAAGGCCGCTTGCAGTTTCAGCGGCGACTCCGCAACGGCGTGTTCGAGCGCGAGCGGCTCGGTCTTCAACAACTACAACAACGGCGATCGCAAGTGGAAGAACCCGATCACCACGTACCGCAACAGTAAGATGTAAAGTCGGATCACTGTCCGCGAACCGAGGCCCGATGCCCGCGAGGTGTCGGGCCTTTCGCTATTTGGAGCGCGCGAGCCAGTGGTTGACGCTAGGGCGGCGGGCGCATGAATTCAGGCGTCAGTCCGAGCACGGTCGCTCCCGCGGTCTTCGCGCCGTCTAGCGCGCTCACGAGCTTCGCGTAGCCGGCATCGTCCTCGGCGAGAAAGAACACGACGCGGTCGTCGGCAGCTCGCGACGCCAGAAGTTGCTTCAGATGGTCCGCGTATTGTTCCCGGCGCACGGCCCGAGCGTTCACCAGCAGCTCACCCTCGCGCTTCACCTGCACCACGATCTGCTCGCGTTGGTCGTCCTTCGGAATTTCGCGCTGCTCGGTCGCAACGTGCACCGCGATGTCTTTCTCGAGCATCGGCGTGACGACCATGAAAATGATCAGCAGCACCAGCACGACATCGACCAGCGGCGTGACGTTGATATCGTTGTTCAGCCTCACCGCGGGACGAATCACGATGGCGCGCTTTGCGCGTCGTTTACTCACGACGCGCCTCTTGAACGGCGAGCGTCACTCCTGCGGCGCCCGCGCGCTGCACGCTCGCAATGACTCGGCGAATGTCGCGCACGGATAGCGCTTCATCGCCCTTGAGCAGTACCTTCGGTGCCGGCAAAAATGCAAACTGCCGAGTGAGCGCGGGCACCAAGCTTTTTTCGGTGTGAAGCTCGTTGTTCAGCCAGATGCGCTTGTCAGCCGTCACGGAAACCACCACCAGGTTCGCGTCCGTGTGAGCGGTTTCGCTGCTGCTCGCCTTGGGCAAGCGCACGTCTTTGCCGCGCTGGAGCATGGGGGTAACGACCATGAAGATAATGAGCAGCACCAGCGCCACGTCCACGAAGGGCGTTACGTTGATTTGGCTCTTGAGGCCGCGACCCTGGCCGAGTTGCATTGCCATGGTGCGTCGCTACTTGCGCTTGGGACTCAAGTGACGCGCCACGTGGTCGACCAACTCGTTGGATGACTCGGAAATGTCGACCGCGCGTGCCTCCACCCAACTTTGAAGAAAGTTGTAGGCGACCACCGCCGGCACCGCCACGAGCAGTCCGATTGCGGTGGTGACGAGCGCCTCGGCGATGCCGCCGGACACGGTACCGAGCCCGGCCGACCCAGACGACGCCATCATACGAAACGCGTTCACGATGCCCACGACCGTGCCGAGTAGTCCCACGAACGGCGCCACGGAGCCGACCGTCGCGAGCATTCCCTGGCCGCGACGCAGCGTTTGCACTTCGCGCAGCGCCTGGCGCTCGAGTGCGCGCGCCACGGACTCGACCGTCAAATCGTGATCGTGCGTGCCGGCCATGCGATACGCCTTCAATCCCGCCGTGATCACGCGGCCGAGATAACAGTTCTCATCGGCCGGATCCCCGCTCGCCACGTGGTCGAGCGTCTTGGCCGCCAACAGCGTTGCGATGCGGTCGGCAAAAATCCGCGACGCACGCTCTGCGCGCACGAACACCACTATGCGCTCGCAGGTTACGAGCACGGACGCGATCGACATCAGGATCAAGACCAACACGATGCCGCGTGCGAACCAGCCCATGTGGGCCCACAGATCCGTCAGTGTGAATTGCATGGAGTGGTGAAGAGCCTTTCGCGGGGAGCGGGGTGGATGCGAGGAGCTCGCGAATCAGCTGACGAGGCGCTCACTCGGGGAGAACGAGCCTGATGTTGAAAATATAGCGGACCGCGACCGTGCGTCCCTGATACATGACGGGCGTGTAACGGTGAGTGGCCAGAGCATCCAGCACGGCACGTTCCATGTGCGGCTGACCCTTGACGATGCGACAACTTTGCAGCCGTCCCTGTAGAGTGATTTCACACTGCACGAGCACCGTACCCTCCACGCGCGCCATGAGCGCCGCGCGTGTGTAAGCGGGATCGCGCCCGGCGAGCCGCCTGGGGCGCGTCATGCCGGGGCCGAACGGCAGCACCTCGTAACGATGATTGCCGGTGCCCATCGCAGAACCGAGCTGCGCGCCGCGACCGGTCGTGCCGTTCTGACCCCCGATCGCGCCTTTCACCAAGCCGGCGGTTCCGCTGGGAACGCCGCCCCCCGTCGACTGCGCAGGCGCGCTGCCGATCGGCGCCGCGGCCGTCGCCGGTGCGCTGGTTTGCAGCGGCTTGGTTTCGACCTTCTTCTCCTCGGTAACCACGGCCGGTTTCTCGGGCTTCGCCGGGCGAGGTTTGCGCTGCGCAGCGCGCGGCTCCGCCTTCGGCTCCTCCACGGGAGCTGGCGTGTTCATCTCGGGAGCCGCAGCGCCCGCTGCAGAAGCCGGACCTGGCGCGGGTTCGAGCGACGGCGCCTGAAAGAACGCCACCTCCAC
>DATHEN010000484.1:0-4899 GCA_035318565.1 Polyangiaceae bacterium | reverse complement strand
TGCCGGCGGGTTCGTCGGCAGTCCGGTGGATCCGGGACAGTCCGTCATCGCGCCGCTGTTGCGCGAGCGCAGGCGCACGCGGGTGGACGTGGCGATCTTGAGTCACCCGCATCCCGATCACTTCGGCGGCCTTCTTTCGGTGTTGCGCGCGGTCCCGTTCGGGGAGTTCTGGGACACCGGGCAGGGCGAATCCGAAGGCGCGGGGCCGGAGTACCGCGCGCTGCTCACCGAGTTGCGACGTCGCAACGTGAGCGTCCGGCGGCCCGCCGCGTTGTGTGCTCGAGCGCACGGGTTCGGTGCCGCCGAGCTCGAGGTTCTGGCGCCCTGTCCGGCATACGAAGCGGGTGTCGGGGCCAACGACAACTCCTTCGTCTTGCGCCTGCGGTACGGGCGGCACCGCGTGCTCCTGACCGGCGACGCCGAGCAGCATCAGGAAGCGGCCCTGGTGGAGCGCTGGGGAGACGGCTTGCAGGCCGATCTTTTGAAGGTGGGCCATCATGGCAGCCGCACCTCGAGCAGTTCGGCGTTCCTCGCCCGAGTTCGGCCGCGTATTGCCACGGTTTCCTGCGGTCTGCGTAACCGCTTCGGTCACCCGCACGAGCCGGCGCTCGTGCGGCTCGGACAGGCTGCGGCGTTCACGCTACGCACCGACGAGCTCGGCTCGATTCTCTGGGAGAGTACGGGTCACGCCTTCTGGGTGTCGGCGTTCACGTTGTCGAGAGTTGACGAAGCGGAGCTCTACCGCTACCAAAATCAAGAGCGACCATGACGACGCGCAGCGCCAGGGAAGGGAGTCTGAAGACGCTCTACGGCAGCGATCAGATTCGCTCGCGCGTCGCCGAGCTCGGCGCGCAGATCAGCCGGGATTACGCCGAGCGTTCGCTCGTGCTCGTTGCGCTGCTGAAGGGCAGCTTCATGTTCGCGGCCGATCTGGCGCGCGCCATCGATCTGCCGCTCTCCATCGAGTTTCTCGGCGTGCAGAGCTACGGCAACAACACCAAGACCACGGGCGTCGTGCAAATCACCCAAGATCTCACCCGCCCCATCGCGGGGGATCACGTGCTGATCGTGGAAGACATCGTGGATACCGGCCTCACGCTGGCGTACATCTGCGAACAGCTTCAGGCGCGCGGCCCGAGCAGCGTGCGCGTGTGCTCGCTCCTGCACAAGCCGAGCCGCATGCAGAAGCCGGTGCACATCGACTACCTCGGCTTCACCATCGAAGACGTGTTCGTCGTCGGGTACGGCCTGGACCACGCGCAGCGTTACCGGAATCTGCCCGATATTTGCGTCGTCGACCCGGCCTGAGCCGAATCATTCGGACGCTGGCTTGCGTATGCGCTCGAGGCGCTCCGCGATGCTCTTTTCGAGCCCGTGCGATGACGGCTCGTAGAAGCGCGTGCCCGCGATCTCGTCGGGCAGATAGCTCTCGCCCGGCACGAAGCCCTCTTCGTAGTCGTGCGCGTAGCGGTAGTCCGCGCCGTAACCCTCCGCGCGCATCAGCCCGGTGACGGCGTTGCGCAGCTTCTTCGGCACCGGTAAGGCTCCGTGCTGCTCGATGGACGCGCGGGCCGCCTCGAAGGCTCGCTTCACCGAGTTCGATTTGGGACAGCTGGCCAGATAAAGGCAGGCGTGCGCGATGGGATAGAGGCCTTCCGGCATACCCATGCGCCGAAAGGCCTGGTCGGCGGCGACGGCGAGCGGCAGCGCGCGCGGATCGGCGTTGCCCACGTCCTCGCTCGCGAAAATCAGCAGGCGCCGCAGCAAGAACAGCGGATCGTCGCCCGCTTCGAGCATGCGCATCAGCCAGTAGATGGCCGCGTCCGGATCGCTACCGCGCAGCGATTTGATGAGGGCGCTGGTGACGTTGTAGTGCTCTTCGCCGGCTTTGTCGTAGAGCAGCGTGCGTTCTTCTTGAGCGCGCTCGATCAAAGCGCGGTCGATGTGCTTCTCGTCCTCGCCGAGCAGGCTCGCGGCGGTCTCCAGCATGCCCAGCGCGCGGCGCGCGTCACCGCGCGCGGCGTGAGCGATGGCTCGCGTGGCTTCGGGTTCGGCCTCGAGCGCGCGTTTGCCGAGCCCGCGCTGCGGATCCGAGAGTGCCCGCTCGAGCAGCGCGACGAGCGCAGTCTCGTCGAGCGCTTCCAATCGGAACACCTTGCAGCGCGAGAGCACGGCGGCGTTCACGGCAAAGGAGGGATTCTCGGTGGTAGCGCCGATCAGCGTGACGGTGCCGTCCTCGAGGTGCGGCAGGAATGCGTCTTGCTGGCTCTTGTTGAAGCGATGAATCTCGTCGACGAAGAGCGTGGTGCCGAGGCCTTCGTAAGCGCGGCGTTGCTTGGCAGCGGCGATGATCTCACGCAGCTCGGCCACGCCTCCGAGCACCGCGCTGAAGGGCACGAACGTGGTGCGCGTGACGTGAGCGATCACGTGAGCGATCGTGGTCTTGCCGGAACCGGGCGGTCCCCATACGATCAGCGACGGCACGCGGTCGCTCTGGATGGCTTGGCGCAGCAGCTTGCCGGGATCCAAGAGGTGCCGCTGGCCGACGACCTCGTCCAGGCTGCGCGGGCGCATGCGATCGGCGAGCGGGCTCGCTTGGCCCAGCGTGCCGCGAGCGCGCGCGGCGTCCAAGAGCGTCGGCTGTTCCCCGCCGGGCGAACGAGAGCGTTTCGGCATGCCGCGCCGTCATTCAGGCGGAATGGTGCGGTTGCGCAGGCCGAAAATCGCAGTGCCCACCCGCACGATCGTGGCACCGGCCTCGATAGCGAACTCGAGATCGTGGGTCATGCCCATGCTGAGCTCGGGCAAGCGCGCCGCGCCGCCATGCCGCTCGCGCAGCCGCGCGAGCTCCTCGAAAAACGGGAGCGACTCGGCCGGCTCCGGTGTTTGCGGCGGGACCGCCATGAGACCGGCCAGACGCAGCGCGGGCTCTTGCTCAATCGTCTCGAGCAGCGGCCCGAGCTCGGCCGGCGCCACGCCGCTCTTTTGACTCTCGCCACCCACGTTCACTTCGACGAGCACGCTCAGGCGTTCCGGCGACTCTCGCTCGCTTTGCAGAGCAGCCGCACGCTTGCCGAGCTCGCGAGCGAGCCGAGTGGAGTCCAAGCTGTGCACGCACGACAAGACATCGAGCGCGCTCTTCACCTTGTTTCTCTGAAGGTGACCCACGAGGTGCCAGCGCAGGTCCGACAGATCGGTGAGCTCGGCGGCTTTCTCGATCAGCTCCTGCACGTAGTTCTCGCCGAAGTCGCGCTGGCCGGCGAGGTAGGCACGCCGCACGTCCTCGGCAGGTTTGGTCTTGCTGACGGCCACCAGGCGGATCGAATCCGGATCCCGCTGAGCTCGTTCGGCGGCGCGCGCGATCCGCTCGCGAACGCGTGCCAGAGCGTCTGCGATGTCATCCACGGCGCCGAGAGTAGCACGCGATTGCGCGCTGGTTCACGCGCCGAGCACACACCTGTAGACGGCCAGGGTCCCCTCGGCCATGCGCTCGAGGCTGAACTTTCGCGCCCGCAGCGCGCCGAGCTCGCGCAGGCGTTCGCCGAGCGCCGGGTCCCGGGCCAGGCCGGCGATGGCCTCGGCGATGGCAGCCGGGTTGTCCGGGTCCACCAGCCAGGCCGCGTCGCCCGCGATCTCGGCCGTGCTGGAGCGATCGCTCGTGATAACCGGGCAGCCCGCGGCCATGGCTTCGACCACCGGATAGCCGAAGCCTTCGCTTCGCGACACGAACAGCTGCGCTACGGCGCGACGGTACAGCGCGCCGAGCTGCGCGTCCGGCACGAAACCGAGCAGCCTCAGCGCATGCGCCACCCCGAGACTCCGCGCGTGGCCGAGCACGCGCTCCACGCTGCCGGAGTCGAGCTGGGCAGCCCAGGCGAGCACGATCTCGCCGAGACGTCCAGCCCGCTGCAGATGTGCCAGCGCCCCCAACATGCCTGCGTAGTTCTTTCGCCAGTCGGCGGCTCCGACGTAAAACAGGTACTGCCTATCCGCCAGGCCGTGCGCGCTCTGCACCGCGGCGTCCGTGGCCTCGGGCTGACTCGACCAGCGCGCGAGATCGACGCCGTTGTAGACGACGCTGATCTTGTGCGCGGGCACTCCGAGCAGCGTGACCAGCTCGCTCGCGGTGCTCTCGCTAACGGCGATGACATGGCTCGCGGAATGATAGCGCCGGTAGTCCAGATGCTCGCGGCCCATGCGATAGCCGTCGCGCCAATCCAGGTACTGTTCGGGAAAGCGCAGCGGGATCAAATCGTGGCAGGTCGTGACCCGCGGACAGCGGAATTTGCCGAGCGGCGTCGCGTTCGGGTGCCCGGTGTGCACGAGATCTGCGCCGAACTGGCGGGCCGCTCGCGCGAGGCCCAGCCGCAGCCGATACGCCCACGCCAGATGGTCCTCCTCGGGCGCTTCGGCGAGCCGCTGGAGCGCGGCCGTGAGATCGCCCGATCCGCGTGCCGGCCCTGTCCAGGGCACGCGCTCGAGTCCGAGCAGCGAGATGCCGTCGAGCTTCTCCGAGCGTGACAGGCCGAGCGCCAAGTCAGCGACATAGCGACCAATGCCACGCACCCGGGCCTCGGTGCGGAGCACGGACAAGTCGAAAAGTACGGTCGGCACGATCAGCGCGCGGGGTCGTTCTTGCGGGTCAGCACGACGTCCGCCTGGCGCACACGCAGACTATCTCCCGTAGATGCCGAGAGCGATCCCTTCGCGGAGGATCCGTCGCGTTCGGCGACCAGAAATGCGCTGGTGATTTGCTGCGCGTCGGCCGCTTTGGGCTGTAGGGTCACGCGCAGGCTCTGCTCGCTGACTTCTCCCGTGGCGGCGAGTGATCCCAGCGCGCCTTCGCTCCCGCCGGTGATGACACCGCTCGCATCGATGTTCAACGTCAGCGTGCCGGGT
>DATHEN010000483.1:0-2308 GCA_035318565.1 Polyangiaceae bacterium | reverse complement strand
CAGCGATGCCTGCCCGCGCCCGCACCGTGCGGCTCGTGGCGTTCTGCACCGAAGAGCCGCCCTTTACTCGGACGCCGTCGATGGGCAGCTGGGTCTATGCGAAGCAATGCCGCCAACAGCGTGACGCCATTGCTGGCATGCTAAGCCTCGAAACCATCGGCTATTACGACGCGCCACGGGCCATCCACGCGCCCTTTCCCCTCAATCACGTGTCCCCCTGGCGCCCGGACTTCCTCGCGGTGATCGGCAACTTGCGCTCTCGCGCGCTGGTCCGAGACGTCGTCCGCCTGCTGAGACGCGACGGAGATTTTCGCTGCGCCCCGGCAGTGCTACCCGGCGTGTTGCCCGGTGCGAACTCTTCGGATCACTGGTCGTTCTGGAAAGAGCGGTACCCAGCCGTCATGCTGACCGACACGGCCTGGCTGCGGTACCGGCACTATCATCGGCCTACCGACACCGTAGAGAAGCTGAATTTTGCGCGCTTGGCGCGGGTGACCGCCGGTGTCACCCGCGCCGTCCAGGCGCTCGCCAGCCTCGAGCCGCAGCAGTCCCCTCGCTGACAGCTCACGGCAAATGGCGGGAGACGATGCTGCGGTGGCCGCTGGGCTGACCCTCGGTGGTGGCGACCTCGCCCGTCTCCATGAGCTGCTTGAATCTGCGCAGGTCGTTGCCGATCTGCAGCTCCGGTACCTCGCCCAGCAGCTTGGTGATGGCGCGCAGCGCGCCCTTGCGCGGAGCCTCGAGCTTGAGCTTCACGGTGATCATCGTGCCGCGGCCCTCCGACAGGGCCCTGAAGTGCACGAAGCCCTCGTGGCCCAGCGGGGAGCCTTCGAGCGAGCGCCAGGCGAGCAGCTCGTTCGGGATCTCGTTGGTGATTTCGGCATCCCACTCCAACGTCTTGTTGCCCGGAAGGTTCGCGACCCAGTGCGAACGTTGGCCGCCGTCGGCTCGCACCGATCGCACGTGGCTCATCACCTGCGGCAGGTTCTCGAGCTGGCGCCAGAAGCCGTAGAGCTCGTCGACCGGACGATTGATCGCGATGCTCTTGCTGAGCTCGATGGCGCCGGAGCGCCAGGTCGCGCCACGGCCGTTAGCCGCGAGCCGCTTGCTGCAGAGCACGTCCACGACCGTCACGCCGGCCACCGCCGCCGTGGCCGCAGCGATCTTGCCCCGCTCGCCGTCCTTCGCCACGAAAGCGCAACCGAGCAAAGCCAAGTCCATGGCGTCGCCCACGACGCGCGAACGCACGGGTACCGCTGGGTCGTCGGCCAGCAGAATGGCGACGCCGCTGCCTATCTCGCGCAAGCCGAGCAGCGGAAGGAGCACCGGGTGTTCCCCCACACCGATCACACGGCCGAGGCGTCGCGGCAGCAGCAGCTCCGTGAGCCCCAACCCGATGCTGAACCAGCCCAGCGCGCGGGCGAGCGTGATGCATGCAGCGATCGCGCCACGTCGAGGCGTCGGCATGGACCGCGCGTCGCTCGCGCGTGGGACCGCGCGTCGAGCAAGGTTCAACCCCCCGAACCGGTTTCGGGCGCGTAGGCATGGACGCGCCGGGTCATGCCGTGCAGCCCGAGCGCGTGCATGGGGAAGAACACGGCGTTGAAGCCGATGAACATCAGCGAACGTCGAGAAGGTGTCGTGCACCTGTAGATCGATCGGGAGCGACGCCAGCATCACCCCGGACATCGTCAGCATCCGCATCCGCGCATGGTCAGCGCGCTGGGTAGCGGTCTGCGGCCATTCCGCCTCGCGGTGTGGCGTCGCTGTGGCCCGAGCGAACGGCTGCCAAGCCGGCTGCGATCATCACCAAACCAGAGGCGAGGAAGCCCAGGTCCCACGCGAGCTGCGCGCTTCCTGGATGGACATGATGCACGCCAAGCAGTTGGTGGTCGACGATGCCTTCGATGAAGTTGAACAGTCCCCAACCGATCGACAGGGACCCGGCGAAGGTCGACGTCGACCAGGGAACGTCGCTGCGCAGGCCGGCTCGCCACAGCCGCGCGAGACCGGCGACGGTCATCAGCCACGTGAACGAGTGGAACAGCCCATCCCACAACATGTTGTACTTCATCGACACGAGGTCGATGGGCGGCCGCACGCTCGAGAGCATGTTGTGCCACTGCAACAGCTGATGCAGCAGGATGCCGTCGAAGAACCCGCCCAGGCCTGTGCCGAGCATGAGGCCGGACGAGATGATCGCGCCGTGATGAGTGGCTTTGTCCATGATGGTCGTGCCGCTCGTGCCGCTACGGTGCCGCGCGTCCAACGCGCTTTCCGATACGTTCCGCCCAAGCACACACGGTGC
>DATHEN010000482.1:0-3585 GCA_035318565.1 Polyangiaceae bacterium | reverse complement strand
CTACGGAAATCAACGTCACCCGATCGTGCACCCGTGCGTGTAGCAGACGCAGGACCTCGAGTGAGCGTTGCCGGAGCGGTGCCCCGGACAATCCGCCCGCTCCGCAGGCCTCCACCTGTGGGACGGGTGATCGAAGGCCTTCACGCGAGAGCGTGGTGTTCGTGGCGATGATACCGTCCAGGCCGAGCTCGAGAACCAAGTCGGCAATCTCGTCGACGTCCGCATTGGCGAGGTCCGGCGCGATCTTCAGCAGCAGTGGCACGCGACGTTCGGGCACCGCGGAGGTGAGCGCCGTCTGCACGGCCTTCAGCAACGGCCTGAGCTCGGCTGTCGCCTGCAACGCGCGCAGCGCCGGCGTGTTGGGCGAGCTCACGTTGACGACGAGATAATCGACGTGCGGTGCGAGCAGCTGCGTGGCGGCTACATAGTCCTCGGCCGCCGACGCGTTGGGTGTCGTGCGGTTCTTGCCGATGTTCGCTCCCACGATCGCCGTCTTCGGCGCGGCGAGCCGGCGCCTGGCAGCTTCAGCGCCGCAGTTGTTGAAACCCATGCGATTGATCAACGCTGCATCGCGCGGAAGGCGAAACAAGCGCGGCAGCTCCGAGCCGGGCTGTGCGCGCGGGGTCAACGTGCCCACCTCGATGAACCCGAAGCCCAGCCCGGCGAGGCCTTCGAAGGCTTCCGCGTTCTTGTCGAGACCGGCTGCCAGTCCGAGCGGCGAGTCGAGCTCGAGACCGAGCGCTCGAACTCGCAGCGACGCCGGGGGACGCAGCGTTCGGCGGACCCAGCCCAGCAGGAGCGGCAAGCGCGCGAGCGTCCTCAGCAGCCCGATCGCGAGGTGATGCGCTCGCTCCGGCGACAAGCAAAACAAGATTGGGCGAACCAGCCATGCGTACATAGCGCCTGGCTCATAGCATGTGCGAGAGGCTGACTCGGTCTCCGGTAGACGTGGCCGTGCCCGAATGGGCCGCGAGACTCTCTAGTGTCCTGAGTCCGGTGGTGGGAAGCTCCACTCCGGCATTGGGTGAGACGCCCGCGCCGCCCAGCATGTGGAGCACCGCGCGTGCTTGAGTCACGAGCGCCCCGTTCCGTTCCTGAAGCGCGGACCGCCGAGAAACGAGTCCAGAAACGTGTGAGGGCCGCGCACTTAACTTATCGCGCAATTGGGCGTAACTATTCTTGATCGTGGCAATAACGCACAGGGCAGTCGAGAGCGCGCCGCATGGAGCGTGGATCGCCTGCGGAATCGTGGCTGCGCAGCTGGTCACGCCGTCCGCGGGCGCCCAGCCCATCAGCGAGATCGAGGGGCTCCTGTCGGAACAGGTGGTTTCGGGGGCGTCCAAGGCGAGCGAGCGCTCGAGCGAGGCTCCCGCGCTGGTCAGCGTGGTGACCGCGGAGGACATCCGGCGCTACGGCCTGCATTCGCTGAATGAAGTCATCAACTACGCCGCGCTCGGCATGGTCACCACGAACCCGCTGCATTCGGTCGAAATCGGCGCGCGCGGTGTGCTCTTGAACGGCGACTACGGCAACCACGTGTTGCTCCTGATCGACGGCCATGCAGTGAACGAAGTCTGGAACGGCACGGCGTACTACGAGCGGGGCGCGGGCATTCCGTTCGAGCTCATCGATCGGGTCGAGTTCATCCTGGGCCCAGGCTCCGTGCTCTACGGTTCCCAGGCTATGTTGGGCGTCATCAACGTCGTCACCAAGAGCGCTCGCAATTACGCGGGCGCTCACGTGATTGCCGAGGGTGAGCTCGGCACGGCGGAGTTCGAGGGTGCGGACCTTGGGTTTGCGTATCGGGTCGCCGCCGGGCTGGGTCACGAATTTCGCCTACTCGGCGTACCGACCGAGTTGACTTTTCAAGCCGAGTACTACCGGCAGGACGGTCCCAATTTCGAGTTCGGGCCGCAGGACTACGGCGTGGACAGCGTGACCGGCGAGCCAAAACGTTGGTCTCCGCGGGGGCAGCCGACGGGCGTCTGGGGCGGCAGGGCCACTCAGTCCTATTACTCCGAAGTGCCGGCGGCATACGCCCGCTGGATCCTGGACGACGTCCAGATCAGCGCGCGCGCCTCGGCTTACAAACGCGCCAGCCCCTACCTTGATGGTCTGAGCTTCGGGGTGGGCGACTTCAACGAGCCTGGCAACTACGAGCTCGACCGCTACGTCTCGCTCGACGCGAAGCACACCGTCACGGTCTCGTCGGTGACGGGCCTCAGCACGCGCCTGTACGGAGATATCTACGATTACCAATGGTACGACACCTCGAGCGCCGCCGAGGATTGTTTGCCCAATCAGCTCGATGGCTGCAAACGCGATCTATTGGGCGTGGCGCGCTGGTTCGGAGCCGAGCTTCAAGCCAACTTCGACTGGTTCGAGGATGCCCGCCTCGTCACGCTGGTCGGCGTCGATGGCCGCTTGCGCGACGTGCGCTCACGCTTGAAAATCCAGGATCGCTCGACCGGCGAAGACGCGAGCGGCCTCAGCGCCTACGAGCGCTTCGACGAAAGTGGGGCGCTCTACCTGCAGCAGGTGGCGCGCCCGACGGCATGGCTCGGACTCAACGCCGGCGCGCGCGCGGACTTCGATGCGCGCTTTGGTAGCAGCCTCTCGCCACGCGCGGCGGCCACGGCTTCGGTCTGGCATGGCGGCAGCCTGAAGGGGATCTACGCGGAGGCGTTTCGGGCTCCATCGGCCTATGAAGTCGAGTACCGGGATCCGACTGAACAGGTGCCGGCGCAGGAGCTGCAGCCGGAACGCGTGCGTTCCGTGGAAGGGAGCTTCGAGCAACACTTTGGCAGCCACAAGCTCCTGTTCGGCGTGTTTCACTCCTGGTGGCGCGACATGGTTTTGGCCGACGTGCTCGATGAAAGCGAGCTGGCCGACGCGATCGCCCGTGGCGAGCTGCTTTCCGACGTCGAAGAGGCGTACCAGTATCAGAACGTCTCGCAGATCGAGAACTACGGGTACAACGCCGCGATCGAAGGCACACTCCTGCTGGAGCGCTTTCACTACGCGCTGAATCTCACGAGCGCCTACTCGCGCGTGCACGTGCCCGGCGAGGCGTCGCGCCCGCTGGCCGTCGCGCCGCAGCTCTTCGGCAACGCCCGTGTTTCCTACGATTTGAGCGGCGACTTGCCCACGCTGGCCCTCGCTGCGCAGTTTCTCGACCGGCGCCCCGCCGATCGCGCTTTCGATGGCGGCCACGTGCCCCAGCCGTTTGCGCCGCGGCATTTGCAGCTCCGCGCCACCGTGGGCGGCCCGCTGCCCGCAGTCCCGGGCCTCACGTACCGTGTGAGCGCAGAGTATTCGTTCGCCTCGCGCGGTCCCTACGTGATCGGCCCGAATCAATGGGTCAGCCCGGATGTGCCCACGCGCGCCGAGCTTTCTCCGGTAGAACGCGGCCGGGCGATGGTCGGTTTGCAGTACGACCTCCCGCTCTGATCCAGCTCGAACACCGAATTGGTTCTATTCGGGAGGCTCGGGTCTAAGATGCGCGGCCGTGCGCAGCGACGAGGAGCTGATGATGGCTTACGCCAGTGGCGACAGCGTTGCCTTCCAGGAGCTGTTTCGTCGCTA
>DATHEN010000481.1:0-2107 GCA_035318565.1 Polyangiaceae bacterium | reverse complement strand
TTTGCGCTCGCGCTAGCGCTAGCCGCTCGGCTGGTGTTGCCGGCGCACGAGAAGAAATACGTGCGCGGGCCGCTGCTCCTGCTGCTCTTGTACGTGGCCAGCGTGGCCGTACGCGCCGCGTTGCCCAAAGGTTCGCCGGCGCAGGGCCCGCTCGGCCTGTTCGGCTTGTTCGTGTTGCTCTGCTCGATCGGGCGCAGCGGGTTCTTGCTGATCGTATTCGCCGCGCTGGC
The DNA here is from genome assembly GCA_035318565.1 of Polyangiaceae bacterium. Classification (GTDB taxonomy): domain Bacteria; phylum Myxococcota_A; class Polyangia; order Polyangiales; family Polyangiaceae; genus DATDJP01. The sequence continues at coordinate 1,877 of DATHEN010000481.1, read as the reverse complement.
TCGCCGCTTCGCCTTTCCGCTGCCCAAGATCGTTCAAGACATCATCCAACTCGCGATCTACCTGGCGATCGCGCTCTTTACGTTGAGGGCGTCCGGAGTCCAGCCCGGTTCGCTGCTCGCCACGTCGGCGCTGTTGACGGCCGTCATCGGTCTATCGCTACAAGACACGCTCGGCAATCTGTTCGCGGGCCTGGCCATTCAGGCCCAGCGTCCGTTCGAGGTCGGCGATTGGATCCAATTCGACGACAAGAACGATCACGTCGGTAAAGTCGTCGAGATCAACTGGCGCGCAACCCGGGTCGTCACCCTCGACCACGTCGAGGTCACGGTGCCCAACGGCACGCTGGCCAAGGCTCCGATCGTCAACTACACGAAGCCCACGCCGATAGCGCGCCGCAAAGTCATCATGATCGCGCCCAACACGCAGCCCCCCGGCAGCGTGCAAAAGCTCCTGCTCGAAGCGGTCGCGAACGTCCCCGGCGTGCTGCAGACGCCGGAAGCCGACGTGATCCTCAGGGATTTCAACGAACGCGGCGCCGAGTACGAGGTGCGCTTCTTCATCACGGATTTCGATCGCCGCGAGCGCATCGGTGCTCAGGTGCGCGAGCGGCTCTGGTATGCGCTGCGCCGTGGCGGCGTGCCGATCCCGTTGCCCGGCCGGCTCGTGGACATGCGCGAGCTCTCACCTGCGCGCGAACAGCGCGAACGCGAACAGCAGGCACTGGAACGTGAGCGCGCGCTCACGCAGGTCGATTTCTTGCGCGTCTTGCCCGAAGACGCTCTGCGCGAGCTGGCGCTGCGCGTCAAAACGCGACTCTACAGCAAAGGCGAAACGATCCTCCGCCAGGGCGAGATCGGACACGAACTGTTCATCGTTCAATCGGGCGAGGTCAGCGTGGTGCTCGATCGGGAAGACGCCGCGGAAGTAGCGCTCGCGACTCTCGGGCCGGGTAAGTTCTTCGGCGAAATGAGCCTGATGACGGGCGAGCCACGGCGCGCCACGGTTCGCGCTCGGTCGGAATCTGAAGTCCTGGTGGTGGGTAAGGCGGAATTCCAGGACATTCTGGCGCAGCACGAAACGCTGTTGAACAAAATTAGCGAAGTACTGGCCACGCGCGATGAAGCGCTCGATGCCGAACGCGAGCAACCGGGAGCGGACGAGGCCGCCGTGCAGAGCGCGCGCGGTCAGGTGCTGCTGCAGCGAATTCGTGAGTTTTTCTCACTCTGAGCGGCCATTCTGCAGGCTGGCCCGAGCGCGGTCCGTGGTATGGACCGCCCGCCATGCTCAAGAAGGTCCTGATAGCCAACCGCGGCGAAATCGCCGTTCGCATTTCCCGCACCCTGCGTGAGATGGGCATTCGCTCCGTCGCCGTCTTCAGCGAAGCGGATCGAGACGCCCTGCACGTGCGTACCGCGGACGAAGCCTACGCCATCGGCCCGGCCGCCGCCGCCGAGAGCTATCTGCGTATCGACAAGTTGCTGGACGTCGCCAAGCGCGCCGGCTGCGACGGCCTCAACCCCGGTTACGGCTTTCTCTCCGAGAACCCCGAGCTCCCCGAGGCCTGCGAGCGCGCGGGCGTCACGTTCATCGGACCGCCCGCGAGCGCCATGAGGGCGATGGGCTTGAAGACGGCAGCGCGCGAAAAGATGGCCGCGGCAGGTGTGCCGATCGTACCCGGCGGGGACGCGAACAGCGCCGAGCAGGGACTCGCCACGGCAGCGCGCATCGGCTACCCGGTGATGCTCAAAGCCAGGGCCGGCGGCGGCGGCAAGGGCATGCGGCTCGTAACCAAGGAGTCGGAGCTGCCGGGCGCGCTGGAACGCGCGCAGAGCGAAGCCAAGAAGGCGTTCGGCGACGACACCGTCTACATCGAAAA
>DATHEN010000480.1:0-2491 GCA_035318565.1 Polyangiaceae bacterium | reverse complement strand
GCTGATTTTCCGCGAGCTCGGCGTACCGCTCCCCAGCTGCCGGGTCACGCACAGTGAGAGCTTACCCGAGCGGCACGTGGTGCTCTCCATCCACGAGGTGCCCGCGCTCTCGTTCGAAATCCCGACCGCAGTCGAGGATGCCGGCGTGGCCGAGCACGTGGTCGAACACGTGCTCGGGATCTTGCGCGAGCGCGCCGCAGATTTCCTGGGCATCGCCGAAACACAGGGGCTCCTCGATCAGCTCGAGCAGATCGCGCCCGCCACCGTGCGGCAGGTCGTACCAAAACCCGTCACCGTCACGTTGCTCTCCGACATCCTGCGCAGGCTCGTGGAAGAGCGCATCGGCATCCGCGACTTGAAGGGCATCCTGGAAGCGCTGGCCCAAGTGGCGCACGTCGACAAAGACCCGCTGAACCTCGCCGAGTTCGCGCGCGCGCAGATGCGCCGCACGCTGACGCACCAGCTCACGCTGGGAAACCGCGAGCTCTGCGTGCACCTGCTCGACGCCCACATCGAAGACGCGATCCGCACGGCCGTGTCACGCACACCGGCGGGCAGCTTCCTGACGCTGGCGCCCGCGGCAGGCCGCGACATCGTGAGCGCAGTGCAGCGTTCCATGACGCAGGCGGAAGCGCCGGCAGGTCCGCGCGTGATCCTCACGCAACCCGACATCCGCCGCTTCGTGCGCAAGCTGATCGAGCTCGATCTGCCGGACGTGCGCGTCGTTTCTTACGCCGAGCTGCTCCCCGAAGTGAGCATCAAACCCGTCGCGCGGGCCACCCTCGCCGGACTCTAATTTCGCACTCTGCCCGCTCGGTGTGCACGGCGCGGCAAGGTTTCACAGGAGCAGCCAAGGCGTGGAGTGAGTTCCGTTCGTACGGGCACAGCTAACGGCGTTGGACGACCATTTTGCGGGGCATCTGGCCGCTTTGCTCGAGCATCTTCTTCACTTCTTTTTGCAGAAGCGGATGCGTCTTTTTGAGCATGAACGAGCCGAGCAGGCGCGCGTCTTGATCGAGGAGCCGCTTGAGCGCGCGGCGCATGCCTTTGACGTCGCTGGTGTACGCGAAGGCGAAAGCCTGAGCGCGGTAGAGCTGCGGGCGTAGCTGCTCGTACGCGGCGTCTTCGGCGTCGAAGAGCTGCAGGGTTTCGACGGCCTTTTTCGCCTGCCCGCTGCGGGCCCAGCCCTCGGCGACCACGGCCGCGAGCATGGCGCGCGCGCGCGCTTCCTGGTGGCGACTGAGATCGATGTTGTCCACCAGCTGTCGCGCGGGACCGACCTCGCCGATCATCAAGTGAATCATGGCGCGCTGCCCGCGCGCTTCGTCGGCGACCGGAGCCATCACCTTGTTCAGATCGATCTGCTCGAGAGTCGAGAGCGCCTTCTTCGGATCTTCCTGAAGCTCGAGCTGCGCCTTGGCGAATACCGCGGCCGGATCTTTCTTCTTGAAAGAGGTCTCGAGCTCGTCGATGGCCGCCTTGCGATCCTCGGCCGTTTCGACCTTGCTCAAGATGCTGGCCACGCCGCGCGCCTTCTTGGCCTGACGCATCGCCCAGATCACTAGCCCCACGGCGGCCAGCGTCACCGCGGCTGGCAGCCCCAGCGCGAAGCCTTTGGCGGTGGAGCTGTAGCTCACACTGAAGATGAAGACGCCAATCAGCCATACGCCCGCGATCGGGATTCCCAGGCGGAGTGCCAGGCTCTTGAGCTGCTCCTTGCCGAGCGGATCCGGCATGGCGCCCGCCTTGGCGACCACCGGCTGTTTCAGCGCCTTGCGCTTACCCTTTGCATCCGCGGCGCTCTCGCCTCGCCGCGTTTGCCGCTGCAGCTTGCGCACTTCTTTGGCCACGTGGCGGCTATAGCGCTGCCAACCCAGGGCGTGCAAGAGCCCCCGGGAAGACGCTGGCGGGGCGAAGCCCCAGCCCGACAAGACCCGTAAGTCCCGGTAGACCAGATCACGATCGGCACCAGAGGCAACGAGCCACGGGGACAACCGGCGGGGCCGGCCGCCGGCTGCTCGGAAGCAGGGAAGAATCGCCAGGCGTCTCAGACCGATCAGAAATTCGAGCTCGCAAGCAATACTTGGCCCAACTGTAAGGGATGTCCCTTCCTCAAGGACACTAAGGTCTGCCGCTTCTCAAGGCAGTCGGCGGGAGCAGGCTGTCCGGCGGACTGTCCGGGAGCGCTTCGAAGCGGAAGTGCAAGAAAACGCTCTGCGCGATCGACCAGGCCGGCACCGCCAGCAGGGCGCCCCAGAGCCCGAAGAAGTGTTCGCCCGTGAGCAGCGCGAACACCACTATGACCGGGTGAATTTTGGCGGCGACGCCGATGATCTTCGGGTTCAGGAGGTTGGCCTCGATCTGATGAATGCCGATCACCCAGAGCAGCACCCAGAGCGCAGTCCAGAAGTCCTGCGTCAGACCGATGATCACCGCCGGAATCGTGCTCAGGATCGAGCCGAAAATCGGAACCAGGCTCATCACTGCGGCC
>DATHEN010000479.1:0-4937 GCA_035318565.1 Polyangiaceae bacterium | reverse complement strand
GACAGCCGTTTGGCACTCACGACGCGCACGATGGTGGGAAAAAGCCACGCCTCGCGCAGCGTGCCCATGTTCCACTTGTGCGGGGGGGCCCACAGCGCGGCGCCCGCGTCTGCGCTGACGAAGGCGCGGGCGTGCCACACGTAGTAATCGAAGTTTGCGCCGAAAAATTGCTCGAACGCTGCTCGCCGTCCGGCGTCCTTGCGCACGACCCAGCTCAGGACGGGATCCGTTTCGAAAGCGCGCGCAAAAATCGAGACGATCCGATTTCGATCGCTGGCGCTCGCAGCAATGACCTCACCGAGCATTCGTGGCTAGCTCGGGCATGGCCGAGCCGCGCGCGCGCCGCAAGCCGTGTCTCGAATGGCGCGCCTGGGCCGAGCTCGGCTTGCGTGAGCGCCGGGCTCGTGGAAGCATGGGTCGGACAGCCGCTATCCGACTTCAGTTCGCGTTCCAAGCTGCAGTGCACGACAAAACCAGTGACGTAGAAGGACTGACCATCGAGCTCGAACGAGCGGCGCTGCGCGCTGTGCGCACCGCCTACGCCGAGCTCAACGAGAGCCTGTTCGGGCGGCGCCTGCGCTACTGCCAGCTGACGTTCGTCGATCCGGGGCCGCGGCTGGGACGCTGGGTCGGGGACTTGCGCAGCATCGAGCTCTCGCGCGCGCTGCTCATCCATCACGGCTGGGGCGTACTCATCGAAGTGCTGAAGCACGAAATGGCGCATCAGTACGTCTACGAGGTGGAAGGTTCGCCGGCCGAGCCTCCGCATGGTCCCGCCTTCCGCCGCGTCTGCCGGGAGCGGGGTATCGACGAGCGAGCAACCGGTATTCCACTCGGGGCCGAAGCAGACAGCGTTCACGCGCGCATCCTCGAGCGAGTCAGCAAGCTGCTGGCGCTGGCCGAAAGTGCGAACGAACACGAAGCGCAGAACGCCATGAGCGCGGCTCAGCGCTTGATGCTCAAGTACAACATCGAAGTGACGTTCGAGAGCCGGGCCACCAGCTACGGCTTTCGCCACCTCGGCCGCGCCTCGGGCCGCGTGAGCGAGGCAGAGCGGCGGCTCGCCAACATCCTGGCCGATCACTTCTTCGTGGAGTGCATCTGGGTCCCCGTGTGGCGGCCGCTCGAGGGCAAGCGGGGAAGCATCCTGGAAGTGTGCGGGCGCGGAGAGAATCTGGAGCTCGCCGAGTACGTGTATTCCTTTCTACGCCACACGGCGGAAGCGCTGTTTCGCGAATACAAGAAGCAGAACGGCGTACACCGGAATACCAGCCGGCAAAGCTACACGGCCGGGGTGATGCTCGGGTTTCAGGACAAGCTGCGCGAGGAGCGCAAGAAGAGCCAGCACGAAGGTCTGGTCTGGCTCGGGGACGCCGAGCTACGCAGCTGGTTCGAACGTCGCTATCCACGTGTGCGTCGCGTCTCGCGCGCGGGCGCGCGACGATCCCAGGCGTATGCGCACGGGCGCGAGGCGGGCAAACGCATCGTGCTGCATCGCGGAGTGAGCCAGGGAGCGAGCTCCGGGGTGCGGCTGCTCGCGGGCCGTGGTACCCGGAGCAGCTGATTTCGTCAGTGGCCCGTCGGGAGCTCGGGTCGGTTTGGGGCGGAAATGCGCAAACCATTGAAATCGTTGTCAAAGAGCTGCTCGACTCTGCCCGTGAACGTCCGCCAGAATAAGGGTCCACTGCTTGGCCGAGATTCAGGAATGAAGCGTGAGCGATAGCGCCAGAAGCACCGGAGCCGCCACTCCTGCCACGGACGCGTTGCTCGGCTCCGTGCTCGCAGGGCGTTATCGCATCGAGAAACTGCTCGGCTCGGGAGGCATGGGGTCGGTCTACCGCGCCGAGCACGTGCACATGCGCAAGGCAGTCGCCATCAAGGTGCTGCACCGTGAGATGACGTATCTGCCGGAGGTGGTCGCGCGTTTCGAGCGCGAGGCAGTCGCAGCGGCGCGGATCGAGCACGCGAACGTCGCCGCCGCTACCGACTTCGGCCGGCTCGATGACGGCGCTTTTTATCTCGTTCTGGAGTACGTGGAAGGGCAGAGCCTGCGCGCTTTGATGAAAGAGATGAAGCGCCTGCCCTCGGTGCGCGCGCTCCACATTGCTCACCAGATCGCCGATGCATTGAATACCGCGCATAGCGCCGGCATCGTGCACCGCGATCTCAAACCCGACAACGTGATGCTCATCGACCGCGAAGGCGAACCGGACTTCGTGAAAGTGCTGGACTTCGGCATCGCCAAGCTGAGCGTGGAGGGACAGGGGCAGCAGCAGCCACTGACTCAGCTCGGTAGCATCTTCGGCACGCCGGATTACATGGCGCCCGAGCAAGCTCAGGGCCTACCCGTAGACGCGCGAGCGGATCTCTACACAGTGGGGGTGCTGCTGTACGAGATGGTCGCGGGCACGACGCCGTTCAGTGACGATGACATGGTCGTCGTGCTCACCCGGCAGCTCACGGCCGATCCACCGCCGTTGCCCGCGGACGTCGAGCCGGCTTTCGAGTTACTGATTCGCACTTTGCTGGCCAAGGCGCCGGAGCAGCGGCTGCCCAACGCCGCCGAGCTCGTGCGGCGTATCGATGAGCTCTTGGACGGCGGTCTGAACGCTCCGGTCTCCGAGCAGGACGCTGCAGCGCTGCGCTCTTTTCGTGCTGCCGCGAGCGGCGTGCAGTTCTCCGATACCGTGTTGAACCTGTCGGGCGCGGGCAAGCCCACGGCCACGGTGCGCCGCAAAAAACCTTGGTGGGGCTTGGGCATCGCCGATGCCGTGACGAGCTGGGTAGAGAGCTTGGGCCCCCTGCTGCGGAGCTCGGTCGCAATCGGCGGCCAACCGGTGCCGGTGTGGGCCATGCTGGCGTTCGGCACGGCTTCGGTCGTCGCGCTGATTCTGATCGCGGCTTTGGTAATGGGGGACGGAGGCGGGCGCTCGCTTGCCGGCGCCGCTCGCGATGTCGTGGGGGGCAGAACGAGTGCCGAGAACGAGCGTGAGCTTGCCGCGTTGATGGAGCGTGCCAGCCGTGGGGACGCGACGGCCTTGGCGCAGCTCACCGCACGTCCGGAGTCGGAACGAAGTATCGAAGAATGGCGGGCGCTCGGTCGCGGACATGCGCAGCTCGGCCAGTATCCTGCGAGCCTCAAAGCGTACGAGAAGGCGCTGGCTTCGGATCCCAAGCTCTCCGCTGATGCAGCGCTGCTGGCCGACGTGCGCGCGGCCGCCGAGGATCCGGCTGCCGCGGCCGGCGCGCTGCAACTCGCGGCGAAGCTCGGTGCTTCGGGAGCGGATCTGATTCACGACGTGTGGAGCGCCAATCGACGCAACAAAGCCAACGCCGAGATCGCCAAGCTCGCGAAGAGCCTCCTCGAAAGCGACGCGTTGCGACGCCAGGCGAGTCCTGCGCTGCTGATCGCGCTGGACCTGGGCAAACCGCAAGCCTGCGGCAGCTACAAGAAGCTCTTGCCGCGCGCCGTGGAGCACGCGGACGTGCGCTCGGCCGGGACGCTCAAGGCTCTGACGGCCTCACGCGGTTGCGGATTTCTGGGACTGATGGACTGCTATGGCTGCCTGCGCGGGAGCAAAGACCTGGCCGCGGCGCTGAAAACCGCACCCACCCGCGCGGCCCCGGTGTTTCAGGCGACGGTGCCGGCGCCTGCACCGTCGCAGTAGCTGTGGCCGTAGCTCAATAGCGGGGGACGTCGGGATCTACGTCTAGGGACCAGGCGTCGATACCGCCGGTCAAGTTGTACACGCTGCGGAAACCCTGGGCGACGAACTGCTCGGCTGCGCGTTGGCTGCGGCTGCCGTGATGGCAATGAAACACGAGCGTGGTGTCCCGATCGATGCCTGAGAGCTCGCTCAAGAGTGCGTCGTCGAGCAGGCGTGCGCCCTCGATGCTGGCGATTTCGCGTTCCTCGGGCGTGCGCACGTCGATGAGCTCGAGCTTCTCGCCGGCGTCGAGCTTGGTCTTGAGCTCCTCGGCAGACAGCGAGCGTACGTGCGGCGGTTCGTTGGGATTTTCGATCTTGAAGGCGGGACCGCTCGGAGTGTCGATGTAATCGATGCTGACGCCTTCGGCGCGCGGCGCGCTCGAGCGACCCACCAAGATCGTGAGCGGCCCGGCGGGGACTTCGATGTCACCTGGCTGCTTCGCGCCGATGGACAGCCCATGCTCGTATTGCCCACTGACCTCGAGGCGCACGTACTCGTCGTCGTTCTCGATGGCTTCTCGAAACGCCTGCGCGGCCCGTTCGCTGATGCGAACGCGCGGAACCGGTACAGGCTTCTCGGAGACGCCGAGCTTCTGCTCGAGTTCGCCGCTCGCGTAGAGCTCGCGCACGATGTCGCAACCGCCCACGAACTCGCCTTGCACGTAGAGCTGAGGAATGGTGGGCCACTTCGAGTAAGCCTTGATGCCGTCCCGCACCTCGGGATCGCTGAGCACGTTGACCGTGGTGTAATCGGCGCCGAGGGAGTCCAGTACCTGAATCACTTGCGCGGAAAATCCGCACTGCGGCAGCTCGCGCGTGCCTTTCATGAACAGCACCACCGGGGCGCTCGCGATCGTGCTTTGAATGCGTTCTTCTACAGAGGCCATAGGGCGAGACATGGCGCGCTCGCGGCGAGCTGTCAAACCCTGGAGAAGCGGTGCTATGAGTCAGCTCATGAGCGACTCCAGCGGCTCTGATTCCACTGTCGCCACCAGTCCGGGCGGCTACAACACCGCGATGGGCTTGTCGTTCGTTACAGCCACGGGCGATGAAGTCGTTGCCGAGCTCGAAGTCGGCGAGCAACACTTGCAACCGTATGGCATCGTTCACGGTGGCGTGTATTGCGGCGCTGTCGAAACTACGTGTTCGGTGGGAGCGGGGTTGTACTCTGCCGCTGCGGGTCAGGCCGTAGTGGGCGTCGAAAATCATACGTCTTTTCTGCGCGCGG
>DATHEN010000478.1:0-3656 GCA_035318565.1 Polyangiaceae bacterium | reverse complement strand
TTCGTGATCTTCATGGGCCTCACGGATTCCAACGCCGAAAGGCATTCGCGGCACTCGATGGTGATCGTGCCGCTCGATACGCCGGGCGTGAAAATCGTGCGCATGGTTCCGGTCTTCGGCCACCTGGATGAACCCCACGGCCACGCAGAAATCGTTTTCGAAAATGTCCGGGTGCCTGCGTCGAACTTCATCGCTGGTCCGGGCCGCGGCTTCGAAATCGCGCAAGGGCGGCTCGGCCCCGGCCGCATTCATCACTGCATGCGGGCGATCGGCGCGGCGGAGAGGGCCTTCGATCTACTGTGCAAGCGGGCCACCTCGCGCGTGGCTTTCGGAAAGCCTCTCGTGAACTTGGGCGGCAACCGCGACATCATCGCGAATTGTCGCATGGCCATCGAGCAGGCACGCCTGCTCACGCTGAAGGCGGCCTGGTTACTCGACACGCAGGGTCTGATGGGCGCCATCAGCGCGGTTTCGCAGATCAAAGTGATCGCACCGAACGTGCTGCAGCAGGTGACGGACGCCGCCATCCAGATCCACGGCGGCCAGGGCGTGGCCGATCCCGAGCTGAACGTGCTGATGGCCATGGCGCGGGTGCTCCGCATCGCAGACGGCCCGGACGAGGTACACCGGGGACTCGTCGCGAAGTTCGAGCTGATGCGTTACCGCTGAGCCGGCCGCCGCCCAGCGCGCACTATTCATGCTAAGCGAGGAGTCGTGACCCGAGAACGACTCAAAGCGCTGCTCGAAGAGTACGGCAAGGTGGCGATCGGTACGTACTTCACTTTGTTCGCGCTGGTGCTGGCCGGCTTTGCCATCGCCATCTCGGCGGGCATTCGCGTGGAAACGGCGCCGGGCAGCGCGGGCGTTTTCGGAGCCGCGTACGTAGCCACCAAGCTGACGCAGCCTCTACGCATCGCCGCCACCCTGGTGCTCACGCCCTTGGTCGCGCGCCTGCTTCACAAACTGGGGATCCTCGAATCCGAAAAGCGGCCCCCGCCGCGCGAATCCCAGCCGCCGCCCAAATCCGATGCATCGGAGTCGAGCAGCGCCGACGGAGCCTGAAGCCGCAGGCGACACTCAAATTCCACTGCCTGCGCTCTGCACCGGCTGCTCCGTCCCGTGCAGCCGCTTTGCGAGCCACACGGCGGCACAAAACGCCGCGCACGCCGCAACGGCGACGGCATTGCCCTCGAGATCCGGGTGAAACACGAGCCAGAAATTTCGGCCCTTGATCAGCGCGGCGAAGCTCGAGACACAAAACGGCATCAAGTACAGACGCAGAATCTGCCAGCGCCCGAGCGGGGTTCTCGTCTTTCCCGAGTGCGCCGTGTTCAGATAGAGGCCGGTTCCGATGATACCGCTCAGCCCGAGCGACGTCAGCCAAAGGCTGGGAGTACCGTCGAAGTAGCGCGCCAGCACCACCAGGTACCAGATCAGGTAACACCACAACACCGTGCGCGCGGTGTTCAGGTTCGCCAGATAGCCCGCCTTGGGCGAGCTCGCTCGCACGACCAACATCACCGCTCGTAAAAGAGCGGTTCCTGCGCTCCGCGGGGTTTCGCGCAGATTTCGAAACGGGCTTTCGAGCCGGCTCAGCCGAACTGAACCGAGCGCCGCGTGAAGGCTCGGTCCATCCAGAAGCCTTGAATCGGGAATTCCACGCGCGGCCCTTCGTGGGCCGCGGCGCCGAGCGCAACCAGGAGCGGAGCATAGTGCTCCCACGTCGGAAGCGCCGTGTCCGCGGCGGGCGCGCGAGCTCTGAAATCCAGGAGCGCGTCCACATCCAACGCGCGAATGCGCTCGCTCGCCCAAGCGTCGAATTCGCGGGCCCAAGCCGGGGTGCCGCGTCGAAAGGCGTAACCCATGTTGTGAGTCAAGAAGCCGCTTCCGATGATCAGCACACCTTCGGAACGAAGCGGAGCCAGAGTGCGGCCGAGCGCGAACAGCCGCGCAGGGTCGAGCCCCGGCATCGAGAGCTGTAGTACCGGCACGCTCGCGTCCGGGTACATGGCCACGAGCGGAACATACGCACCGTGATCCAGGCCGCGCTCTGCATCGCTCTGCACAGGCACGCCGCTCTGTTCGAGCAGCTCACGCACGCGGCTCGCCAGCTCGGGAGCGCCCGGCGCCGGATAACGCGTCTGATAGTAGCGCTCGGGAAAACCGTAGAAATCGTACACCAGGGGCACGCTGCGGACCGCGCCCAGCGTGGTGGGGCGCTCCGTCCAGTGAGCCGACACCATCAGAATCGCCGCGGGCTTCGCCAGCCCCTGGGCCCACGAGGACAGCTCCTGCATCCAGCCTGCGTCGTCGAGCAAAATGGGCGCGCCGTGCGCGGCGAACAGCACGGGCATGAGCCTCGCCGACTCGCGCAATGAATCGTTGGTTTTCATGGCTTCCTTGGGCGCGCTGCGCCGGCACGCTGCCGCCAGTGGCAACGTGCCGAGCGCGCAGAGCAGCTCTCTTCTGTGAAGATTCGCTCGAACCGGCCAGCTCACGTCTTGGGCGTCTTATCTGCGCGGAGCTGCAGCTTGATGAGCACGTCTTCCTTGATCAGATCATCGGGCATGCCGGGGTACACGATCCCGAAGTCTTTTCGGTTGATGGCAAACTCCGCATCAGCAGCAACACTTCCGTCCTGAATGCGCAGCGTCGCCGGGAAGGTGATCGACTTCTGGACCCCGTGGAGCTCGAGGTTGCCGGTCACGGTGTGGGTCGCGCCGTTCGCGCCGCCGGCGCGGATCAGCGTGGAGGCGAAGGTGGCTTTGGGGAACTTCTGCACGTCGAAGAAATCCGGGCTCTTGAGGTGCCCCGTGAGCTTCGCATCATCCGACACGATCGAGGCGGTATCGATCTCGACTTTTACCGAGCTCTTCGTCGGATCGGCGTCGGCCAAGCGTACCGTACCGCGAAATGTTCCGAAGCTGCCGTGGTGCTTGCGCGTGACTTTGGCGCCGACGTACCCGACCTTGGAGTTCGTTTCATTGAACGTGTACGTCACGGCGGAGGCCGGAGCGGCGGTCGCGGCAACCGGAGCAGCCACTTGCGCCCGAGGTTTGCCCTTCCCCGGATCCGTATTGCATCCGACCGCAATAGAAAGAGCCAGCCCTGTCAGCAGAAGTCCCGTACGCATCATGATTCGTGTCTCCTCTGCACTCAATCTGATGCCGTTCCCAGAGTTGCACAATAGCGCTGGCTAGCACACTATCGTTCCTGAATGGGAACAGCCCCACTGGACGATCTGGCAATATTCGCGGCGATCGCGGAGAGTGCCGGCATCACGCCTGCCGCCAAGCGCCTGCGCTTGCCCAAATCCAGCGTCAGCCGCGCGCTCTCGCGCCTGGAAGCATCCCTCGGCGTGAAGCTCGTACACCGCACCACCCGCCGCTTCTCGCTGAGCACCGCCGGCACCGCTCTGCACGAGCGCGTGGCACCGTTGCTCGAGTCACTCGAACAATCACTGCAAGCGCTGCCGGAGCGGGACGCGCTGCCATCAGGTCGCTTGCGACTCACCATGCCCGTGGACTTCGGCGCAACGCTCGGCGCGGAGCTCGTGACCCGCTTCATGGCGCGCTACCCGGAGGTAGACGTGCACGCGCACCTTTCCAACGCTCTCGTGGATATCGTCGGAGAAGGGTTCGATCTCGCCATTCGGT
>DATHEN010000477.1:0-4653 GCA_035318565.1 Polyangiaceae bacterium | reverse complement strand
AACGACGAACCCAACCGCTGCGGCGCCGGCTCCCGGTCACTCACCGGCGTCGTACGAGTTCGCGCGAGCGCGCTGAAGCGCGCTGAGTCGCTGAGTTGCCGTCGAGAAAACGCCCCTCTCGAACTGCTGCGTGCACGGCGGGCGCTGCATGGTTACTTCCAAATTCCAGCCCAGATACCGGAATCAAAAGTTTTCGCCTTGACGAAGCTCTCCTCGATGCGTACACATGTTAGTACACTTGTACCAACAAACGTTTCACGAACGTAACATTTCGGAATAATGGAGACTTCGATGCTCGCCGCTAGTTCCGCGCTCGTAGACCGGTTGCCCGCAAAAACCCGAACACTTCCGGCACGCTTGAGCCGCCAAGGCGTTCGGCTGGCGCGTCCTTGGCTCGATCGGGCGAGCTCGCGAGTGCACGCCAAGGTGCCCCTGCTGGAGGAAGTGTTGGCGCGAGTCGACCCGACCCTGTCGCTGCACCGGATTCTGGCGCGGGTGGTGGCGGTTCGCGAAGAGACGCACGACGTAAAAACGTTCGTGCTCCGGCCGAATGCGCGCTTCGGGACGTATCGTCCCGGTGCGCACGTGCGCGTTCACCTGACGATCGACGGTCGCGCCGTTCAGCGCACGTACAGTTTGTCGTCGGCGCCGGCAGCGGACGGCACGATCAGTATCACCGTCAAACGCGTAGCCGGCGGGCTCGTGTCGAATCACTTGGCGGACACGACGGCGCGCGGCCACGTGCTCGAGCTGAGCGCGCCCGACGGGCAGTTCACGCTACCTGCGGTGCTTCCCGAGAAGCTGCTCATGATTTCGGCAGGCTCGGGCATCACACCGGTGATGTCGATGCTGCGTCATCTCGTGGCGACGCGCTCGACGGCGCACGTCACGTTTCTCCACTTCGCCCGCACCCCACGTGACGTGATCTTCGCCCAGGAGCTGGAAGACGCCGCCCGAAACATGGCGAACGTTCGCGTGGTGCTGTGCGTCGAGCAGGGCGAACCGGGCTGGTCCGGTCACATCGGGCGCTTCAGCCAGGATTTGCTGGCGCAGGTGGCGCCAGAATTTCGCAACCTGGACACGTATCTGTGCGGTCCGGGAGGCTTCATGCGCACCGTGATGCACACGTTCGAAGCAGCGGACGCCGATCTTTCCAAGTTGCGCTTCGAGTTGTTCAACGCCGATCTCGATGTTTCGAGCGTGCTCGATCGAGCGCATCAGGTCCGCTTCGCGCGCACCGGCGTGGACTCGCTCTCCAACCGGCCGCTCACGATTCTGCAGCAGGCCGAAGCCCAGGGCGTGCGCGTCGAGACGGGCTGCCGTGCGGGCACTTGCGGCACATGCCGATGCAGAAAGACCCGCGGCGTCGTGTTCAACTTGGCCACGAACCGCGAGTCTCACGACGGCGAAGAGATGATTTATCCCTGTGTTTCCGTGGCTCGCAGCAGCGTCGAAATCGACCTGTGAGTCCGGCCAAGAGCTCCGAGAGGTTTCCATGACACGACCCATACCCATCGATCTCGAATCACTCCGGCGCGATCTCGACGATCTGCGCGATCGAACACTGGCCCAAGTCGGCGCCGAGGATGCCGCGTACATCCGAGACGTTCGCCGCGTGGCGCGTGCTCTCGAAGTGAGCGGCCGCGCGCTCATTCACGTTAGCTTGGAACCGGTGAGCTTCGGCTTGGGCGTGCTGAGCCTGGGCCTCTACAAGATCCTCGAGAACATGGAGCTCGGGCATAATGTGATGCACGGGCAGTACGACTTCATGGAAGATCCCGCGTTCGACTCGAAAACTTACGAGTGGGATCTGGTGGGAACCGCGCGCACGTGGAAGCACGGGCACAACGTCACGCATCACACGTACACCAACGTGCTCGGCAAGGATGAAGACTTCGGCTACGCGCTCTTTCGCCTATCCAGCGACGTGCCTTGGAAGCCGTGGCATCTGCTGCAGCCGGTGTTGAACCCGCTCGCGGGGCTCGTCTTCGATCAGGCGGTCTCGTACTACCACGCGCGCACGTCCGAGTACCTGACGGCGGAAAAGGGTAGCGCCGAACGCCAGCAGCAAGTTCGGAGAATGCTCGCCGATTGGCGCGGGGTGGCGATCAAGACCGCGAAGTGTTACGCGAAGGAGTACGTCGTGTACCCGGCGTTCGCCGGCGTCTTCGCGCCCAAAGTCGTGCTCGGCAACTACCTCGCCGGCGCCGTGCGCAATGTCTGGACGTACGCGGTCATCCAGTGCGGACACCTTCCGGAGACCACCAGCACGTTCACCGAGCAAGACCTGGAGCGCGAGACGCGCGGGGGCTACTACCTGCGACAAATTCTGGGCTCGAGCAACATCGACGCTGGCCCTCTGCTCGCGACGCTCACCGGTCACCTCAGCCATCAGATCGAGCACCACCTGTTTCCGGAGATCCCGGCGCATCGCTACCGAAAAATCGCCCCCGAGGTGCGCCGTATCTGCGAAAAACACCGCGTGCCGTACAATACCGGCAGCTTCAGCAAGCAATTCAAGAGCGTGCTCAGCGCGCTCGTCCGGTACGCCGTACCCGGCGCACCTTCCGATGAAAAACGCCGCGCGGCCGAGGTCTACGCGCTGAACGGCCCCGAGGCACCGCCACAGGCCTTTGCAGCCTAGCGAGAGCGGGGGTAGGCACGCTGGCTTGCGCGTCAATCTAGAGAAAAAAGAGGAGCGTGACCGTATCACGCGCGCGCTCTTGCGCGTCACCTTGCGCTTGGCCGCGGAACACGGCTTTACGAGCCTGGGCCTGCGAGAAGTGGCGCGCGCCGCGGACATAGCGCCCACCTCTTTCTATCGCCACTTCTCCGACATGGAGGAGCTCGGCCTCGCGCTCATCGAAGAACTGGTCGGTCCATTCGTAGGCGAGTGCGCGGCGCCGGACAGCGTGGTCGATGTAGTTGCCAGCAGCCTTCTGGATGCGATCGTCAGTCGCACGCTGCGCGGCGCGGTCGAGGATCCGGAACTGATGCGTTTCATTCTCGCCGAGCGTCTCGGGCCGATTCCGAGCTTTCGCACGGCCCTGGTACGCAAGCTCGCCGTTTTGCTGGCCGCGCTGCAGGAGGCGCTGCTCTCCGAAGAACGCGGCAACAAGGCCAAGCTCCCCGCGCACATCAATGACGGGGCTCTCGTGTTGCTATTGGAAGGCTGCGGAACGTTACTCGAGCTGGGGCAAGAGCACGTTCCCATGCTGCGCAAGCGCGTAGTTGCGCAAATTAACGCACTGGCGACCGGAGCTGCGCGGAGCGAAAATTCGGCATGAGCATCCAGTCAGCTGACGACGAACGGACGCGTTCGGACGTACTCGAGACGTTGCTCGCCGCGCATGTTCAGCACGAGCTCGAGGCTCTCGGAACGGCGCGGCTGAGCGCACTGCTCGACGCACGCGTCGCCGCGGTCTTTCAATGGTTCGAGACGGTCACGTGCAACGAGGTGTTCAGTCCCGAGCAGATCGCCGGCATCCTCGAACGCAACGTCATCGAGCTCAAGGTGAGCGGCGGTATCACCGAGCTCGCCGGCGAGATGTCGCGCGCCGTCTTCGCCTCGAAACTGAGCGCGCAAACCTTGGTCGAAGAGATATTTCCGCCGTCTACTTACGACGAGTTCGCAGACAAGGTCATGGCTATGGATGCGGTGCGCAGCGAGCTGATTCGTTACGTCACGCAGAGCCCTGGTTTCGGAAAGCTGATCGGGCGCGTGCTGGCGCGGGCTCTGATCGATGTCATCTCGACGACCCGCCTGGCTCGACTCTTGCGCGAGCTCGCGCCGGCAACCACGCTGCCCGACGAGCTGTTCGCAGGCGCCGAAGAGCGCGCAGAAGAAACCATCTCTCGCTGGATCGAAAAGCAGGCCTTCGCGCTGCTCCGCGAGAGTGAAAAGCACCTGCTGGAGGCGCTCGACCCAGAACTGCTGCGCGACATTGCCGACGAGGTCTGGACCAGCGTGGCCACGAAGCCGCTCGACGAAGCAGCGTCCGCCTTCACTGCCCAGGATCTCGAAGATTTCGTGGTGCTCGGCTACGAGTACTGGCTCAAGTTCCGCAAGACGCCTTACTTCCGTAACGTCGCCCGCGAAGTGATCGATCGGCTATTCGCCAAATATGGCGGTGAGCCGCTCGCGTCTCTCATCGCCGACATGGGCGTCACGGAAGCAATGATCTCCCACGAGCTCCAAGCAGCGTTCGCACCGATGATCGAACACGCTGTCCGCAGCGGGTTTCTCGAGCAGCAGATCCGCTCCTGGCTCGAACCGTTCTACCGATCCGCCGCCGCCAGAGCGCTGGTCGGCCGCTAGCTCAGGTAGCCTTCGCGCTTTTCGAAGGCGCCGCCTGCGAGGAACTCTGGGGCGCCATCGATCCCCGCGTGACTCGCAACCACTCGCGTTTGGCCTGGTCGTACGCAGAGCGCGTTGCCGTGGCGAGTTCGTCGGGGCTGAGCTCCGAGATGCGCCGGCGCGCGCACTCCACTCGAAAATACTCGGCAACTCGCGTGCGCGCTTCGGGAAGCGTGCCCGGCCATCCGCCTTCCACGGCGCGACCGGTTTTCGACATCTCCTCGCACCAGCCGCGCGCCCAACTCGCACCGATGAGCACGGCGGCGTCGCACAGGAGCGCTGTGCGGGTTGCGTGA
>DATHEN010000476.1:0-5008 GCA_035318565.1 Polyangiaceae bacterium | reverse complement strand
GGTGTCCGCCGCGACGAAGCGCGGGTTTTGAATCTGGCTCAGCACGTCCAGCTGCAGCGCCGGGTGGATGTTGCCCAGCAGCACGAAGGGGCTGTCTTTGAAGCGCGCGGGCAGCTTCGGACTGAAATCCGCGAAGACGTTCAGCTGCGTATCGAGTGTCACGCGTGAAGCCAGGTTCTCGGAGTAGCGTCCAGCCCAGCGGAAGGTCTTGCCCGCCGCGCGCTCGATGCCGCTCACGTCGACACCGCGCCCCGTGAGGTCGTTCAGCACGGCATCCGGGAAGTCGTCCCCGACCACGGCAACGGCGCGCACCGGCCCGAACAGACTGGCGGCGATCGAGGCGTAAGTGGCCGAGCCGCCGACCACGTCCTTCGAGTTACCGCTCGGCAACTCGAGGTCGTCGAAAGCCATGGAGCCGACGATGAGCACGGGTGAAGAATTTTCGTGAGTCATGCTTGCTGTTGTTTTTGGAGATGGGGCCCGATCAGCCAATCGAGGCGCGCGCGAGCCTCGGATGTGATAGCCGCCGGGGTGGTGATGATCGCATGCTCGAGTGCATGCGCGGCCGGGCTCTCCTCGGCCTTCGGAAGATCGCGAACTAACTCTGCCACGGTGCGTTTGGCAAGCTCGGCATTTTCGTGCAGCACGCGCAAGATGGCTTCCACGCTGACGGGCTCGGCGCTCTCGTGCCAGCAGTCGTAATCGGTGGCGAGCGCGAGCGTGGCGTAGGGCAGCTCCGCTTCGCGCGCGAGTTTGGCCTCGGGCAGTGCCGTCATGCCGATCACGCTGACCCCCCAAGAGCGGTAGAGCAGACTTTCGGCCTTGCTGGAAAATTGCGGACCTTCGATGCACACGTACGTGCCGCCGGAGATCACCTGACCGCCCGCGCGGCGCGCCGCGCGCGCGAGCGCCGCTGAGAGGTTCGGGCAAACCGGATGACTGAAGCCCACGTGGGCAACGACGCCCGTATCGAAGAACGTGCTGATGCGCTGCTTCGTGCAGTCGATGTACTGATCGACGATCACCACGTCGCCCGGGTGAATGTCTTCGCGCATCGATCCCACTGCGGACAGGCTGATGACTTGCTCGGCGCCCGCGAGCTTGAGCGCGCAGATGTTCGCCCGATAATTGATGGCCGTCGGTGCGACGAGATGCCCTCTGCCATGACGAGGCAAGAACAAGAGCGTGGTGTCGCCGAGGCGCCCGCGAATCAAGGCGTCGCTCGGATCGCCGAAGGGCGTCGAGACGCGCAGCTCTTCTATCCGAGTGAGGCCGGCGATGTCGTAGATGCCGCTACCGCCGATGACGCCGAGCGTCGTCATGATTTCTTCGTTTCGCTGCCGCCCATGCGACGGCTCTCTGCGAGCAGGCGTTCCGCGGCGCGTGCCGTGCGCTTGCGCCGGCACTCTTCGGCGCGAAAAATCGAGACGAGCTGAGCCGTGGCCTCGTCCAAGTCTTCGTTCACGAGCACGTAGTCGAACATGCCGTAGTGCGCGATCTCTTCGCGTGCCACCGCAAAGCGGCGCATCACGGTGGCTTCGTCCTCGCTGGCGCGGCCGCGCAGGCGTTGCTCGAGGAGCTCCATGCTGGGCGGCAGGATGAACACCGTGACCGCCTCCGGATCCGCGCTGCGGATCTGGCGCGCGCCCTGGTGATCCACGTCGAAGATGATGCCGCGCGCTGCGCTGCGCCGCGTGACTTCGGCGCGCGCGGTGCCGTAGAGATTGCCGTGCACCTCCGCCCACTCCAAAAACTCGTCCATCTCGATCAGCTTCTCGAACGTCTCGCGGCTCACGAAGTGGTACTCGCGGCCGTCTTGCTCCGCGGCGCGGGGCTTCCTGGTGGTGTGCGAAACGCTGAAGTACAGATCCGGAATTTGCTGCATCAGGCGCGCGGTCAGCGTGGTCTTGCCCGCGCCCGACGGCGACGACACGATCAGCAAGAGCGGCTTCGTGTGGGCGCTACTCGACATTCTGCACCTGCTCGCGCATGCGTTCGATCTCCGCTTTGAGCTCCACGACGAGGTGAGACAAAGTGGCGTCCTGGCTCTTGGCGCCGATGGTGTGCGCCTCGCGCGACACCTCTTGCAGCAGAAACTCGAGCCGGCGACCGATGGGCTCGTGTGAATCGAGTAAGCGTGCGAGCTGGGCGAAGTGGCTATCCAGACGTACGAGCTCCTCCGTCACGTCGCTGCGATCCGCAAGGATTGCGATTTCGACTTCGAGCCGGTGGGGTTCGAGGCGAATCGTGGCGTCCGCGAGCAGGCGCTCTAGTCGTTCGCGAAGGCGAGTGCGATGGCTTTCCACGCGCGCGGCGCAGCCGGAGGCGATGCTCTGCTGCAGATGCCGGGCGCTCTCCAGGCGCTGCCCGAGCTCGCGCGCGAGCGCTTCGCCCTCTTGCTCGCGCATCACCATCAAGCGTGCGTTGGCAGAGTGCAGCGCCGTCTTCAAAGCTGCGCGAACCGGCTCCGGATCGTAAGTCGTGGTGGTGACGACGTCGGGCAGGCTGGTGACGGCGCTGAGCGGTACGTCGGTGCCGGGCGCGAGCTCGTCCCTGAGGGCCAGCAGCGCCTTGTAGGCGGCCCGCACTCGTTCCACGCCGAACGCGGGCGGGGGAAGGGCTTCACCTTCCAGGCGCACGGCGATGTCGAAGCGGCCGCGCGTGAGCTTCTCGCGCGCGAGTTGTTCGAGGAACGAACACTGGTCGAACAGCTCCGGCGGCAAACGCACACGCACTTCGAGGAAGCGATGATTCAAGGAGCGCAGCTCGAGCAGCATGCGACCGCGACCGAGCGGGGCTTCGCCGATGCCGAAGCCGGTCATGCTTTTCATGGCGCGCGCTCCGCGGGGGTACGGGCGCCGCTACGAAGACCTGTGGAGTCCATCGTTCGCGAAGTCGGTGAGGAAAGCCTAAAGGCCCTTACGCCGTTTGATGTCGTCCATCATACGCCGGTACTCGATCTCCCAGAGGCTCGTGCCCTCTTGCACGTGCTTGAGGCGCTGCCGCACTTCGGCTTGCAGCTCCTCTTCGGCCGCCACCTGGCGCCTGAGTGGCTCGCGCATCTTGCGCCGGAGCTCGTAGTCCTCGGCGAAAATCTCTTCGACGTTGTTCGAGTGCATGAGCATCTCGACGAGCTGATCGAGCAGATAGTCGACCGCGTCTTCGCCGAGCTTGAGCTTGCGCTGATCAGCGATGAGCTTCTTGAGTTTGTTGATCTCCGAGCCCGCCAAATTCCGTTGCGTCGCGAGCTCGCGCGCTTTGACGCTGACCTCTTCCTCGTCGCGAATGTACTGGTGGAGCACGGCTTCGACGTCGAGCTGCACCTCTTTGGGCGCCTCACATTCGATGTCCTTGCCGCTGACCAGGGCATTGACCATCTCGGCTGCGATTTGCGGAACCTTCGCGGCGTGGATACGCATAGGGGCCCTTAGTAGCGCATTTGTACGTGAAAGGCGCTGAATTTGAGCGCTTCCGCGGCTCGTTTCAGGCGGAAAATCGGGGCTGGCCCTCGAGCCGCCCGGCGCTGGCCCTGCCCGGCGGCTTCAAGTGAGCCGGCGCCGGCCCCGCCGGTTTGTTCCTGGGGCTCGTCGCCTCTTTCGAGGATCGTGATCTGGTCTTCCAAGACTTACACGTCTTGGCGGGCTGGGGCCTTCGCCCTGCCTAGGGGTCGCGCCCGCCGATGCGCAGGCGGTGGAAGACGGCCTGCCGTTGCCTTTGCTTGTAGGCGTCGTGGCTCGCTTCTCCGCCTTCGTTGGCGCCGTCGCTCTCGGCGTCGAGCAGCTGAAATTCGCAGAGCATGTAGACGATCGGGCCGAGCTGCTCGGAACCCGGCGGAGCCAGCTCCATGATGTGGGGTGGAACGCGAACCGGCACGTCCGTGACGAAATGAATCACCCGGTAGTTCGGCGCGCTGAACTGGTTGTCCCCCGGGACGAGGTCGTCTTCTTTGGCGCCCTGCAGCTTTTCGTGGAGCTTCTTCAGGTGCGGGTTCTTCTCGCAGTAATCTCCGAAGTGGAAAATGGTGTTGGTGCTCTCTCCGGGCACCACGTAGTTGAATGGAAACAGCTGTTCGCTCAGGTAACTCAAGACCGGCAGGACGTGATCCCGGGAGCGGGTGACGATGCGAAAACGCAGTTTGTCGTAGAGCGCCGCCGCGGTGGCTTCCTGCTTCGAAAGCAGCTTCATGTACGTCGAGTCGAGGTTTTTCCGGCCGCCGATGAATTCGGTGATCGGAAATCCTTCGCTCAGCATCGTACCCACCACGCGGTAAACTTTTTCTTCGACCAGATGAAACAGGTCGCGGTCGCTGACGGGCAGGCGGAAGAGCAACTCGCGCCCGGCCATGTGGTTGATGATGTGGATAATCTTGAGGATCGTGCAGGCGCACAGCTGACGGTGACCGCGCCCCGACGCCATCAAGAGCAGTTCGCCGAGCGAGGCATTTTCGACTGGCTTCGGGATCGCGAACGCGAAGTTGCGACGCAAGAAGCTGATCGACTCGCGCTTGACGTGCTCGATGTAGCGCTGGTCGTCCTCGTTCTCGAGGTCGACCTCGTAGGTGCGCACGAAGCGGCCGATGGCTTCGTCGTCGACGAAGTTCAGCCGGTGCCAATCGATGACGGAGGTGCCGCGCAGAATCAGCCGCAGCGCTTCGAGATCGTGGAGCGTCAGGTCTTCGACGCCCTTCAATCGCGGGCTCAGCGCGGTACCCAGCCTTCGACCGCTCGACAGCGGTCCGTCGGCGCCCAAAAGAGGATCAGTGACCGGGGTGTGTGGAGGTCGCATCGCCTGGCGTTGGCCTGCGCAGCGACAGTGTGCCGAAGAAGATACCCAAGGTCAGCCCCAGAACCGCCAGCTGCGCTCCGAATGCGCCGCTCGAAACGAGCAACGCGAGCGGAATCAATGCGACCAGGTACCACACATTCAGCTTCATTCTCGCGGTCTCCGTACAGCTTACAGGGCTATTCCTCGGATTTTGCTGGTTTGGCAGGGCAATCCAACGCCGACC
>DATHEN010000475.1:0-2618 GCA_035318565.1 Polyangiaceae bacterium | reverse complement strand
TAGCATGGGCCAGGCCGAGCGCGCGGCAGGCCTGGAGCAGCAGTGTCATCGCATTCCGCGGCTCCAGCTTCTGGCGTAGGGCGAGCACGCGCGTGAGTGTCTGACCCTCGAGCCATTCCATCGCGAGGTACGACAAGGCCTGATCCGTAACGCCGTGGCTGATGTAACGCACGATGGAGGCGTGCTCGAGCTCAGCCAAGATCCGGGCTTCTCGAGCGAAGCGTTGCAGGAGCGGCGCATCCCGGACCTTCAAGAGCTTGACGGCGACGGGCTCACCGCTCAGGCGATCGAGCGCTCGGTAAACCGATCCGGAGCCGCCCGCCCCGGCGAGTTTCTCGAGCTCGAAGCGGCCGTCGATCAGTTCCCCTGCGCGCACGTCCCGTGAGTATTCACGAGCTCGCGCCGCTCCGCAAACTCGAGCCGCGCGTTCGACTACTCGGCGGGCGGGTCCGATGCAACTTCCAGCAATTCCGGTTTTGCCTCGCCGCGGTGACACAGGCCGCGCTTTTGATACGTCTCTCCGGTCAGGCGCTTCACGGCCGTGGCGGATTTCCACATCAAATAGTGCTTGGTGTACTGCAGCGCGCTTTCGCGATTCAGGTACGGGCTCTTGGTCTTGGCGTACTCCACCAGGAAGAGCACGTGCTCTGCGACGCTCACCGGACAGCCCTCGAAGCGCACGAAGTCGTCGTTCTCGGTGGCTTTCACTTGCGCCATCACCTTGCGCATCTTGGCGGTGATGTCTTCATGCTTGGCGTGGTGCGGGTCTTTCGTCGAACGATCCTGGTACTTGCTGCGGATCTGGACGGGTTTGCCTTGGATCTCGCCCTTCCATTGCGCGCAGTCGCCGATGAAAATCACGCGCTCGCCGGGTTGCGCGTCGATGGCCCCCGCGTATTTGCCGAACACCACGTGCATGCGCGGCATCTTTTCGTCGCAGGTGGCGTCGTACAGCCGCAAGATCTCGATGGCTTCTTCGATGGCTCCCGGACAGCCGCCCCAGCAGTAACTGGTGTGCTCTCGCTCTGGTGGGGCGCCCGCGTACGCCGTGATGTGCGTACCTTCGAAGTATTTCTCGACGCGAACCAAGCCCACCTTGAAGCCCTTGGCGCGGCGCTGCGCTTCCTCGAGACTCACGTCGCCGCTGATACGAATGCGCTCCGGGTCCATCGTGCCGAAGCCACGCTCCGCCGTGAGACGGACGTGATCGACCGTTTCTGGATCGACCCCGATGATGCGACAGCACACGCTGTCGAAAGCGACCTGATTGTTGCCCATGATGATCAGGTTCAAATCGCGCGGAATCGGCGTGAGCATGCGGCCCTCACCGGCCGTGATCGCGTCGATGCAGATGAACTGGGGTTGGATGATGTACTGCAGATCCGCGATCTTCTCGTTGAGTCGGTGATCGTGATCGATCAGACGATGCCGATCGTCTTGAATGCCGATGTAGGCCTTGATCGAGAACGTCACCGTGGTCCACGGGTGAGCCTTGAACTTGGGACAGTTCACGAAAAAGTCCGCGCGGGCGATGGGCGCAGGGGTGAACAAATAGTCGCGCAGCCTGTCCTTGTGAGACAGCGGGATTTCGACCTGCTGTTCCTCCTCGAAGTAGTAGTGCTTGACGTCCTGCCGCTTCAGCATCGGCATGTAGCCCGCGCCGTCGAACGCAACGCGTGAAGGGATGGTGATGCCGCAGCGCTCGCCCACGGCCAGCTCCTTCATGGCGCCGGTATCGCGATCTTTGAGCGCCATGATCACGCCCTCGGTGAACTCCGCGCGCGTGTGGGCGTGTTCGAACAACGGCCCGGACGCGACCAAGTTCGGTTTGATCAGCGTGTGACCATGCGGTGAGAGTCCGAGCTCCTCGAGCCCTTCGCGGACGATGCGCCGTATCTTCTCCGGATCGTAGGAATCACAATGGCGGATGATGACGCGCGGCTCTTGCGAGGGGTGCATGGCGAAAATGCTAGCACACTCGCACGGCGGGTTCCGGGTCCCCAGGAACGGCGCTATAGCCGAAGAGCGCCAGCCATGAAGGGTCGTTTTGCACTCTACTTCTGCTTCATTTCAGCGGCCCTGTTGCTCGCGTGCGGGAAATCACCGGACGCTAGTCGGGAACGCGGCCCGGCGGGTGCGCGCTCCGCAGTGCGCCGGGCGTCCTCCGGCCCACCGCTGAGTGCAAGCGCGCAAGCCGCCATCGAGGCGGGGGAGCTTCCGTTCGAGTATCCTCGAGCGCGTACGAGCGCACGGTCGGGTGAGTACGTGCTGGCACCTTCCAGCTCCTGGATCGCTCAAGCGTTCGAGAAGGGCGGAGACAAGCAGACCTTCATTTACTATGGAGGCTGGCTTCGCCGCGCCGGTGAACGCGCGTCCGAGGTCGAGACGCTCACTCGCCAGCGCGCGCTCATTCCCAATGCTTTCATCATTCCGATCCGCTCGGGAGAGCGGGCGGAAGTGGGCGACGTGCTGCTCACGAGTTGGGCTTCCGGGTCGGGGATGCAACGCGCGCTCGCCGTCGGAGGCGATCCCAAGGCTCCCCGAGTCCGTTACCTGGATATCGATTTCGACAACCCTTCCGGCTTCGGTAACAAGGAGGACGTGCTGCCCGCGAATAC
>DATHEN010000474.1:0-4551 GCA_035318565.1 Polyangiaceae bacterium | reverse complement strand
AGTCACGCCGTGGGGGACACCAAGCGAGCACTGAAGTGGTCACTCGCGATGCTACCGGTCAGCATGTTGGTCGCGGGCTGCGTGCTGTTTTCTTTCACGCACCGCTGGCAGCCGGAGGGCAGTGTGAGTGTTCGCATGTTGGCTGCTGCCGCTGCGTGTTTGGCTGCACTGGCGCTGAGCTCCGTGCCTGTCTTCGTGGAAATGCGGCGCGCGCCAAGGCAGGTTCACGGGATCTATGCTGCAAGTCTGCTGGGGGGAGCGCTCGGCGTGCCGATTGCGTTCGGCCTCGTGCACTGGCTGGGCGACGTCTGGGCCTATGTTGCCGTGCTCGCCGGCTGCGTGCCGGGAGTCGTGCTGCTGGCCAGCTCGGAAGCGCGGCGCTACGCGGCCGCTCTGTGTCTCGTTGCCAGCTTGATTGGCGCCTTTTCGTTCGATCGGCTGGACCGTGCTGCGCACCCTCGGGCAATTCACCGGCAGACGAATGCAGTATCCCGCATCGATGTCACGCGGCACTCATCGGGCGGACTGAGCATACGCACCGCAGGCATCAATGCCGGCACGAGCACCGCGCCGCCCAATGACAGGAGCGGCCTGCTTCGGGAGCTGAGCGCGCTGCCTTTCGGAAAGGATCAGCGTGCGTTGGTGCTCGGCAGTGGAGCGGGAAGAAACGTCGTCCAGGCACTTTCGCTCGGAGCACGTGAGGTGATCGCCGTCGAAATCAATCGGATGATTCCGGAATACCTGAACTCGGCGCTGCCAGCGGTCGAGAACCCATATCGCGATCCCCGGGTGCAGCTGATCGTCGCAGAAGGCCGCGAGGCGGCAGCGCAATTTGCTCGAGAACGCGCGCGCGGTGGGCCGAGCTTCGACCTGGTGTACGTGCCCATCGCGACTTTGTTCGGCAGCTCGGGACACGCGCTCACGCAAACCTACCTGATGACGGAGGACGCCTTCGAGCTCTACTTCCGCCTGTTGTCCGAGCGCGGCGTGGTTGCCGTGTATTTCTCCAATGTAGTCCGCCCGAAAATCCTGCAAGCGATGGCGACGGCGTTGCGCAACCGAGGCGCTCGCAACGTTCACGAGAACATCGTGGTGTTCTCGGAATCCGGACATTTCGCGGCGCTCGCCCGCGCTTCAGCGCCGTTTACCCGAGGCGAGATCGAGCAATTCGCCGCACGCACGAGCGCCCGCGCGCTACGCTCAGCCCAGAATCTGGAGCGCGGACAGCAACAAATCGCACTAACGGACGACAACCCGTTCTTGTACAACGACAGGGGAAGACTGCGGGGCAAGCGCCAATACTTCGACCACCTCCCGAGTTTCGTGGGAACGCTACTCTTCAGCGCTTGCGCGTTGCTGGTACTCAGCATCGCCGCTACGGTGTTCGTGGGACGAGCGCAGCGCTCGGTGGGTCGCGCCGGCGGCTACGCCGTGGCTTTTGCGGCGATGGGCGTCGCGTACACCTTGTTTCAAACAGCGCTCTTGCAGCGGCTGGCTTTCCTGCTCGCGCATCCTGTCATCGCTACCGCCGTGGTTCTGCCGTGCACGCTATTGGGCACTGGGCTGGGCGCTCACTGGAGTCGGGGCTGGCATCCGCCGCGGTACTCCGCTTGGCGTCTAAGCACGACTGCAATGCTGATAGGCATGATGTTGCTGATAGGCTGGGCGGAGCCCAGCTGGTTCATTCGCCCCGAATGGCCGTACACGGCGCGCGTATTGCTCGGAGCGGCAACCAGCTTGGCACCGTTTTTGATCATGGGAACCTATTTCCCGGCCGTGTTCGCGCGGGTCGAGCGGGAGGCTCCGCGCTTGACGGCGTGGTGCTGGCTCGTCAATGGCATCGCGGCCGTCATGGGGTCGATGCTAGTCATCTACTCATCGATGCACGTAGGCTTCAGCGCCACGGTGCTGATTGCGGTGGCCTTGTACGCGCTGCTTGCCATCTGGGACGTCACTTCGCGGCGTACGGAAAGCCAAGCGCTGGCTCCCGCGGCAAAACGCGGCCGCAAATTGAGCATGTTAGGATGGTCGTCGTGGTGCGTCGGGCCCAGCCAGCGTGGAGAATAGCGAACTGAGCACGCCCGCGCCCTCCGAACCCGAGCGCCGCGCTTTTCTCGGCGTATCTCTGCGCACTCTCCTCGGCGCGGTGGTCATCCCGTTTGTCTTGCAGCGCGCGCTGCTCTGCGCCATCGGCGTATTCGCCGCCGAGTTCATTCCCCAGCGCCGGGCATTCCTGGCCCATCCGCTGCCTTCCGTTGCCGGACTCGATATCTGGATGCGCTGGGATAGTCTCTTTTATCTGGCGGTGGCGGAGCGCGGTTACGTCGCGGGCGATGGCATTCATGCGGCCGCATTTTTCCCGCTCTATCCAGCTCTGAGCGCGGCGCTCGCTGTGATCCTGCCGCTACCCGTCGCGGCCTGGTTGGTGGCCAACCTGGCCGCTCTCCTAGCGCTGATCCTGCTGTACGTTCTTGTTCGTGAGACCGAGGATACGGAGCTCGCACGCCGCAGCGTGCTCGTTGCGCTGGTGTTTCCGACGTCGTTCTTCCTGAGCGCTGTCTACGCTGAATCGACGTATCTCGCTCTGTGTTTGGGAGCCGTGTTGGCTTACGTTCGCAAACGCCAACTGCTGGCCGCTCTGCTCGTTGGTGCTGCGTGTCTGGCGCGCCCTCAGGGGTTCGTGTGTCTGACAGTGCCGTTCGCGCTGGCTTGGTTGATCCGGAGCCGGCGCTGGCGCGAATTACCCTGGTTTACCTTGGGCGCGCTGCTCGGTGCGGGGCTCTTGCTGAGCGTGCACTACTTCTCGAGCGGTGACCCGCTGGCATTCCTGCATTCGAGCACGGTCCGCAGTCTGGGAGCGTTCAAGGGTGAGGCGCGTTCGCAGGCGAGCCACTGGGCGGTGCTGCTCGACGAAGGCCTCGGACCCAACTTGATGCGGCGCCTTCTGAACTGGGGAGCGCTGCTTCTGGTTCTGCTCAGCGCCGTTCACTGGCTGCGTCGCAAGAACTTCGAGTTTGCGGCTCTGACGCTGCTCACACTGGCCGTACCGTTGGTTTTTCATGCCACTCTCTTCGATGCCGCTTCCATGGCGCGCTACACGCTCCTGGCTTTCCCGGTATTCATCGCGATTGCTCGCTGGTCGCTGAGCGGATCGCGTGCTTGGCTCACGGATACGGGCTTCGTGATGCTCCAGAGCATGCTGTTCGCGCTGTTTGCCTCGAACTACTGGGTGGAGTGAGCGAGATGCGGGCGCGATATTGGGTCAGTGTGCTGCTGTCCGTGTGCAACGGCGTCAGTGCCTGTCAGGTGCCGCCGGACGCGCTGCCTGCCTTCGGAACGGTCCATCTACCCGGTGTCGGTCTGAACCTGATCAGCGGCGACAGCGAAAGTCTGACAGCGTTGCGCGCGACGGACGCGAGCGTGGCCTGGCGCTACACGCCGCACAAGCGCCGCACGCTGGAGTTTGCGAAGTCACCGGGCCCGTATATCACGTGTCCGCCGCGAATAACCGCCGACCGCCTGCTGATGGTGCCGTTCACGGACAAGATTGTCGCGCTCAACGCGGAAACGGGAGTCGAGCGCTGGGTGCACGAGTACCGCACGCGCGCGGACGTCACGATTTGCCCTGCCATTGCACCGGATAGCAGCGTCGTTTACGTCAGTCCGAATACGGCGGGTGGCCGCAGCATACTCGTGAAGCTCGATCGCCTAGGGCAGCGCCAGTGGCTCAGAAAATTGCCAGAAATAGGCCGGGTGGAGCAGGCGCCCGCCGTGGACGTGGGAACGGGCGACGTGTTCGCAACCACGCGCACGCACATCGTGTCCGTGAATCCCCGAGGAAAGGTGAACTGGATTCGGAAGCGACCGACAGAGGGCGGGTGAAGGACGTTGCTAACGTGCCGCGGCGGCGCGGAGCTTCGGTACAGGGGATGGACGAACTTGCAGCGATATGCTGACGGCGTCACACACCAGCAGCGCCAGCGCGAGGTCCAAGACGAACCGCGCGAGCGCCAGATGCCGAACGATGCCAAAGAGACCGTCACCCACGATCGCGGCGACGGACTGAACACCCAAGATGGCTAGCAGCGTGACGAACGTTACGGTTCGCGGCGTGATCCCCCTTCGCCACGCCGAGCCGAGCGTCCAAAGGCTCAAGACCAATAGCCACGCGCCGGCGCCCCACGCTCCCGGAACGATCTGGCGGCGCAGACCCGAGTAGTGCCAAAAAGAACTGAAGAAGCGGCGCTGCCCCTCGGCCACCTCGACGGCTTCACGCTGCATGCGGCGTGTCCAGCGCGCGCCGCTCAACGCTTGGAGGAGCTGGCGCCCGGCTGCCTTGCACGCGGCGGGATCGCGCAAGTACGCCCGCGCGATCGACGTCAGCGAGACGTGTGCTGCCGCCGCGCGATCTTTCGCCGAGAGCTCGGCATCGAACCAGCTGTTGTCGATGAGCCGCGCGCGGTCGGGTGAAAGACCGAGATCTGCGAGGGTGCGTGGGCGATCGCTGGACAGCAGCAGAACCCCCTTGAACACGGCGTGGAAGCGGTTCGT
>DATHEN010000473.1:0-7821 GCA_035318565.1 Polyangiaceae bacterium | reverse complement strand
ACGCTGGCCGTCTTGGCCGCTCACGGCGCGCGTGAACTGTGTACACGCGCTTTCGGCCGCGCCGGCATTGCCAGCGTAGCCTTGGCCGGCACGGCGTTGTGCTTGGCCCTGTGGCACGACGCCGGGCCCGCCCGCATGACGGGCATCCTGTTCACGGCGCTCGCGCTGCAAACGCAAGAAGACGCCATGCACCTGCGGCGTATCGTGGCTCCCGAGGACAGCATCGCTGCGGTCGGCATCGGCGCTCTGGCTTACTACGGCGATCGCAGCGTCATCGACATGGTAGGGCTCACCGACGAACACATCGCCCACCGCGGGAAAAGCTCGAGCCGTGGGCTGATTGCCCACCAGCGCTACGACTCGGAGTACGTGCTCTCCAGGCGTCCGGCGTTCATCACGCTGCCGGCCACGTCGGTCTTGTTCATCCCGGGGGTCGGCACCGGCTTCGTCCCTGCCGTGACGGACATGCGCGCGCAACGCGGCTTCAGGGAACAGTACATGCAGATTCGGCCAGGCTGGTACGCGCGGCGCGCGCGCTTCGAGCACGCCGCGCGCTGAGACGATCAGGCGCTTCGAACGCGCGGACCGGTGAGCACCAAGAAAGCGGTGATACCGAGCGCGTAAGTGATCAGCGCCAGCGCCCAGACCGCGCCGAAGCCGAACGCCATGGCCGTGGTCACGGCCAGTACCGACGCGGTTACCGACGCGCAACCGTTGATGCCCCACGCCCAGGGCACGAGATCCGGATGAATGCTCTCCGCGCGGCGGATACCCAGTGGAAAGAACATGCCGAGCACTAGGCCGAGCGGCGCCAACATCAGCAACGTGATCGCGATGCGCGCAGCCAGGGGTGCGCCGAGCGTGGATCGTTCCACGAGCGGCAAGCCCAGCCGGTAGAACGCGACGAGCACGACCAGACACACGAGCGCTGCGAGCAGCGCGGGCTTTTCCCTGCCTATCACGCGATTCGAAAGGTAGCTGCCGAAGCCCAGGAACAGGAGCAGCGAGAACAGCACGACGCTGAGCGCGTACGTGGGATAACCGAGGTACAGCACCAGCCGCTGCATCAGGCTGATTTCGAGCAACATGAAGCCGAGCCCGAGCGCCGTGAAATAGGCGAGAATGCCCAGCGCACGCCGGCCGAGCCGGAGCTTCTTGCGGCGGAAGACCAAGAGCGGCGCAAGGATGAAGAGCGCGCTCAACGCTGCCAGCGACGCCAGCAAGAGCACGAGCACGAGCTGACCGAGGGCGGTGGTGTGCACGGGGCCGAACTCATCCTCGCTGAACAAATCGCCCCAGCGAAAGAAACGGAAGAAGAAGGGGCTATCATCCGTAACCGGCTCGAGCACGTAGGGGAGTCGGGCAAACAGCGCCTCACGTGCCGCGCCCGTCTCGTGCATGAGCGAGCGGTACAGAGGGTGTCCGTCTCGGCCCGGCAAGAGCAGCGCATTGAACTGGAGTCTCTCGCACTCGGCCGCTAGCCGCTGCACCTCGTCCGCTGTGAACGGCCGCGGTCGCACCAGCAGCTCATCCATGAATGTCCGGCTCGAGACGAGCGCGATGTGCGCTTCGGGCCGGGTCACGCCGCGAGCCCGCAGCATCTCGCGCGCGACGAGCAACATTCTGCCGGATGACTGCGGCTGCTCCGGAATCAGTTGTCCGGTGCCGATGCTGAGCACGCCGTCCGGTGTCAGGTGCTCGAGATACGCGTGCATGGCTTCGCGGGTGTAGAGGTAGTTCTCGGCGAGCACGTACGCGCCGCTGGTCTGGGCAGCGAGCGTGTCCACCCCCGTGATCTGGATGATGTCGTAGCGTTGCTTGGCGCGCTCGATGAAATGCCGGCCCTCGCCTGCGACGAGCGTGACCTTCGGGCTCGTGAACAGGCCGTCCGAATAGTCTTTGAACGTGTCGCGCAGGACGTCGATGGTGACCGGATCGAGCTCGACGCCGGTGATGTGAGAAGCCCCGAAGCGATCCGCGACGATGACGTCGCGCCCGCCGCCGACGCCGATGATGAGCACACGCGGCCCCGGCGGGACCACGTGATACGGCAGCCTCTGAATGTGATCGTCGAAGAAACCAAGCCGCCCCTGGCGCAGATCGTACATGTTGGTCCCCGCGGAGCCATCATGCGTGATGAAGCCCTGGATCTGCTGCATGTCGTAGTTCACCGTGCGGCTCAAACCCCAGTCCGGCAGATTTTTCACCGTGTCGGCGCGGCGCGTGACCACGTCCGTGCGAAACAGCGCTGTCCAGCGCGTGAAGGCCGAATGCATCTTGTGCTCGGCGAGGTGAAGCGTCAGGTGCTTGCTGGCTGCCTGTGTGACGGGCACGCTGCTGCCGAAGAACGCCGCTGCCGCGAGCGCCGCCCCGACGCTCAAGGCTACGCGAGCACGTGCTACGCCGTTGAATGCCGCTGCAGCGAAAGCAAAGCCCGCGCTGCCGAGCAGCAGGGCCCCCGGCGGCGAGAGCGAATTCATGAGCGGTACCGCCAACGCGCAACCCAGGCCGGCGCCCAGTAAGTCCCAGAAGTAAAGGCGATCCACGCGCTGCGCGCCCGCTCGGAGGGCGAGGCTCACCGTCAGGCCCGAAAAGAAGAACGGAACCGTGGCGCCCACCTCGTAGACGATCATCATCGCGAGATCGCGCGAGCTCGAGAGGATCTTCATGGGATCGAAGGGCAAGAGCACGACGATCACGAAAAATCCGGCGCCGCTCAGCGCCGTGATCAGGCTGGTGCGCGCCAGCGTGCCTTCCAGATCGCGCGAACCGATCTGTGGGCGCACGGCCAGCAAAGCTCCAGATGCGCCGTAACCGAGCAGTGCCGTCGAAATGACTACGTATGCGAAGTGATACCAAATGGTGAACGACAACACGCGAATCAGCGCAATTTCATAAAGCAACGTCGAGAGCGCGATGATCCAAATGCCGCGAAATAAGCGGCCGTAGGGTACTTGCAAGGGCGTCCTTTGTCGGGGTTCGAACGAGTTGCGCCGTGCAACCGATGTGCCGAACGTGGTTTAGCGATTGATGAGACAATCCGTGGTTTGCGTGAGAGTCGGCAATCCGCCCCTGTTGCAGGGCGTTACAGAGCAACCTCGCCTGCAACGTTACGGGCGGCATGTCTGGTCGCAGTCAACTGCCCTGCGCGCGCGGCGGGCGGGCGGGGGGAGCCGTGATCCGTCGAGCGGCGCGCAGCCTGCGTCGTAGCGCGATGCAGCCGAGTAGCAGCACGCCGCCGACTCCGATCCCGCTCATGGCCAGACCGCCGCGGAACTCCGAGGGTCGATAAACGAAGCGGACTCGCGACAAGCCCGCCTCGAGCTCCAGCGCGCGCAGCACGCAGTTGGCGCGCTGCCAGCTCACCCAGCGGCCATTCACCTGCGCTTGCCAGCCCGCGTACGCCGACTCCGAAACGACGAGGATGCCCGGTCTCGGCAGCTCGACTTCGAGCTCGAGCTCGGTGGGTGAGGGACGTCTCTCGGATTTGATGGCGGTCGCTCGCGCATCGCCGTCCGTGGGATATGGGCGCTGCGGAGCCTTTTCCAGGACGACTTCGCGGCGAGGGTCGAACGAGGGCCCGAGCACATAGCGCCGCGCCGCTGCGGGGTCCGGGATCACGCGCACGGCATGGTTCACCCAAGCCGTTCCCATGCGAGTGGGATTGGAGAGGAGCAAGCCGTCTGGAGTGGTTCGCACGAATTCTAACCGGCGGTTGATGAACACCCCGGCCTTGTTGCTCGGCGCGACCATGTATTGAAGGTTCATCGCGTCCAAAAAGCCGCGCGCCAGGCTGAGCTTCTCCCAATCGACAGCCTTTAGCGCCGGCTGCACGCCGAAGTATCGCGCAATCTCGCGTTGCCCCCACGGCAGGAAGCTTTCCTCCGCGCCGAACAGGCTCGGGATGCGATCGGTGAGGTTGTAGCCGTGAAGGATGTCGTGCATCGACAGCGCGCGCCCCGCGATCGGTTCGTCGTTGCCGAGCAGCTGGCGGAGTTGTCCATGGCGCCCAGGGCGCTCTACCGACGCGGTCATCGTGCCGAATGGGTACGAGCCGAGATGGGAGAGGATGAGCGTCAGAGCGGCTGCGAGCACCAGCCACGGCCGCCCGCGACCGCGCTGGATCTCGAGCGCAAAAGCCGCGAGCAGTGAGCTTCCGAGCACGCCGAGCAGCGCGGAAGGCAGCGTGGTGATGATGTCGAGCGGGCCCACGCTGGCGATGAAGAGCCCGCGATGCAGCGAGTAAGCGGCCGCCAAACACGAGCCGAGCAGCGCGGCCAAGCCCAGCGCGCGCCGCCGGACTCGGGAGTCCGAGCCGGCGTTCAGCAGGTTGTCAGTACCGATCGCGCCGAGCCACGCGAAGGGGAAAGCCGTCAGCAAGGACCAAGCGTACGGAAAGCGCACGAGCGCGAAGCCCGGTAGGCTCCTCAGCAGTAGCCAGCCGCCGGCCACGATGAAGACGCAGAACGCGGCCTGAACTGCCGCTGCCCAACCGGCGCGCCGCCCCAGCGCCAGCGCCATCAGCGTCAGGAATGCAGGCGGCCAGTATAGACTCGTCGGCGCGATCAAATTGCTCACCACCTGGCTCGTCTGCTCTGCGAGCACACCACGCTCGGTCTGGCCGGCGACTGCCATGAGCGGCAGGAGCTGAGCGGATGTCATGAGCGCAGCCAACGCGGCGGCACCCGCCAGCAGCGCCCAGGGCAGCGCCAGAAGCCGCGGTTCGCGGCTCGTGATGCGTTGCAGGAGCATGGCCAGCGCCAGCAGAATCAGCGTATCGAGCACGAACTCGGGATAGCCAGCCGTGATTTGCAGCGCGATCGTGCACGTCAACCCGATGAAGTCCGCCAACGTGGCACGCCGCGTGAGTCGCGTTGCGAAAAGGAAACACAACGGAACCCAGCATAGATT
Organism: Polyangiaceae bacterium; assembly: GCA_035318565.1. Taxonomy (GTDB): domain Bacteria; phylum Myxococcota_A; class Polyangia; order Polyangiales; family Polyangiaceae; genus DATDJP01. The sequence goes on along the minus strand of DATHEN010000473.1, from coordinate 2,910 downwards.
GGCGATCCGGTTCGGGTGATAGTTGCTGATCAGGATCGCCAGCGAGAAGACCCAGAGCGCTGCGCCCACGAAGGACGCGAGCTTGCCGAGCCCGTGCTCGCGAGCCAGGAGCAAGAAGCCGCCTGCGCAAAGCAGGTAGTGCAGGATCAGAAAAGCCCAGTACGCCGGCACGGGCGGGAGCACGCCGAACAGCAGAATCTTCGGCGGATAGAACACGGCGGGCTGCGCCGTAGCCAGAAACGGCAAGCCGCCGAACTCATAGGCGTTCCAGAGCGGCCAGCGCCCGCTCAGAAGTTCCTCGGACCCGAGCGCGAAGCGCGGCAGGAAATAGCTGTGCAGATCGTAGCTCATCAGCAGATAGCTCTTCGGGCCCAGGTCCGTGAGAGCGCGCTCGGCGAAAAGCGCGAAGAACGCTGCAATGCACAGCGCGATCAGCGCGAATGGCCAGTGGCGAGCCAGCGCCTCCACACGGCCTGCGTGCACATTCGAAGTCGGATTTATCCGAACCCCGACGTCGCGAACTTCTGCAGCACTCACGGACAGCAGCCCTCACCGAGTTCGACCCGTTGACCGTTGATGTCCGACGGCGACTCTGGCGATCACGCACGTCCAGTCTTCCGTCTCAGACACATTTTTCGCTCGAACGCCGAGCTAGTACCAGACGCACGCGCGGCGCAGATCGACGGAGAGCGTGCAGATCACGTCCGGAGAGCAGCGTTACGGACGTTACGCTGCAACGTCGCCTGCAACGTTACGAGCGTCGCCGCGCGATCAGGTCGCTACTTGAAGGAATCCGGAGCCGGCGGATTCTTCGTGAGCTCTTGGCGCGCGCCGAGCTTGAGCTCCCAGATCTGGAGGTAGCCGAACTTCTTGGTGGCGTCGTAGTAGCGGTCCCGAAACGCGCGTAGCTCGGGAAACTGTGGGACGAACGCTTCTGCGTCGCCGCGGGTCACCATCACGCGCGGCGGCTCGGCCATGATGTCTTCGAGCACCGAAGGCGGCACCAGCTTGTCGAAGCCCGCGCGATCCAGCAGGCTCACCGAGATGAGATAGATGTAATAGACGTAGCGCCCGCCCACCGCGACGGTGCGAGACGCGAAGTTCAGAAAGCGCACGTCACAGAATACGAAAACCGGCTCGTTCTCCTCGGTGATCGAATCGATGTAACGAGCGGCGTCGTCGACTTGCCGGTCCCAGTCGTCATCTTTGAGGTGCGGGACGAAGCTGCGGATTTTTGGGTTCGAGGGCGGCCGGTAGTCGAGGTATTCGAGACGCGGATTCTGATAGTCGCCCGGCGCAAAGCTCAACTCGGCGCGAGTGGGCATGTCCCAGAGCGTGGAGGAGTACAGAACCGCTAGAGCGCCCACCGCGGGCCGCAAGTAACGCGCGATCTGCGGGCGCCAGTGGCGAAGAAACACGTCCAGGTGGTAGATCGCGATGAACAGCGCGGGCACCACCAGCAGCAGCCCCTGGAAGATGTGAATGTCGTCCCCGCGCGGGTAGAGCACGTACGTGTACAACGTCGTGAGCACGAACAGCGCCGGCAGCTGCGCGTGACGCCGTGGCCAGTCCGCGCCAAAGCTCGCTTTGCCCCAGCGCTTCTGCAAGAAAAGCCAGGCCACGAAACAGAGCGTCAAGAGCCAGGGCAGCTGTGGCCAGAGGTACTCGTTGTAACCGATGTAAAACCACAGCTTGCCGACGGGCGGGAAGTCGTAGTGGTAGCGCATCGTGCCGACGATGCCGGCCATCTCGTGCATGTAGAGCGCGCTGCCCTGGACCCCGTAGTAGCCGAGCAGAATCAAGAGCGAGAGCCCGAGCACGGTGCCGAGATAGATCCCGAACAGCGTGAGCCTCTGCCGCGCGGCCGCGCTGCTGATGGGCGTGACCCAGGCGCGACGCGCGGCATAGCCGAGCACGAGGTAAAGCGGGACGATCAGGTACAGGAAGTACAGAACGTTGAAGAACTGTTTCAGGTAGTTCGAGAAGAAAGCCGCATACGCCAAGGCAGCCGCAACCTGCGCGCGCCGGTACCAGACGCCCAGGCGCGCATTGCCAGACTCCGGCTCCGGATCGGGCGCTCCGCTGAAGCAAAACAGCACGAAGAGCCCGCCAGCGAACAGATAGATGCCCGTGTTCAGCTTACTCCACAGCACGAGCGTGGTGCAGAGCGCAGCCAGCAGCGGATTGAGCCAGCGGCGCTGAAATGGCTGGGACAAGAGCAGGTGCCAGGCACCGAACGCGAGCGGCAAGGCCGTGAAGGAGGCATACGGCGTCTGAAGGGGTTGCCAGCCTTGCCCGAGCAGCACCGTCAGAAACAGCGCGGCCAGCGCCGCGTAGAAGCCGTTCGAGAGGGCTTTGACGGTGCGATAGCAGGCCAGGACGCTCAGGACCTTCAGGAACAGCACCCAGGCGTGGATGGCCCAGACCTTGTGCCCGGAGAGCACGTAGATCGGCACCGGGAACACCCAGTTGAAAGGACCATACAGGTCGACGACGTCCCAGAACGGCAGCTTGCCGCGGGACATTTGATGAATGTACTCGAGCAGCAGGCCGTCATCCGTGTCCGTGGGCCGCAGCCGCCAGTGCTGCCCGAGGTAAATGACCAGCAGCGCCACGAGTACGAAGCCGGCCGCCACGCGCAGGCCGCGCGGCCACTTGCTGAAATCGAACGCGGCTTCAGACATCGACGCTTCTCGATGCAGTCATGGCATGGCCTCGCGTCCGCGTGTGGAGCGAAAGCTTCAAGCCTCCGCCGCTAGCGCGGCGCGTTCACCGGCGGTCTCGAGCTTGGGTTGCTTGAAGCGGCGGCTCCATTTCCGCCCGAGCTCGATCATGGGCGCCTCGAAGAACAGGAACAGGACGGTGGCAACCAGCGTGGTGCAGAACATCACCGCCACGAACAGCGCGAAG
>DATHEN010000472.1:0-5131 GCA_035318565.1 Polyangiaceae bacterium | reverse complement strand
GTGCTGCAGGTACGCGTGGATCTCAACCTGCTCCGCGTACATGCGGCTCCAGCGCGGGTTCGGCTCGAACGAATACGAGTACACGTGGGACTGAACGTCGCACGCGCAGCCGGGGTACGTGTTGTCGCGCCACGTCCCGCCAATTTCGGACGCGCGCTCCAGAATCGTGAAGGAATCGATTCCAGCCTGTTTCAGGCGAATGCCCATGCAAAGGCCAGCGAACCCGCTGCCGATGATCAGGATCTGCATGTCTGCCTGCCCGTTCTGAACCGAGGTTTGACTCATGGCACGCTTTGGATCGCTGTTGACAATGCTTGTTTTCAAGTACATGTGACAACGACTCGTGTCAAGATGCTGTGCCATGAGCTCGATGTCGCCAGCGCCGGCTCGCCGGCCGTTTCGCGGTTTGCAGCCCGAGGAACGGCAGCAACGCCGCAGAGAGCAGCTGATCGAAGCTGGGTTGGAGGTGTTCGGGGCGCGGGGTTTTCATGGCGTGCGCGTCCGAGATATCTGCGTGCAGGCGCGGCTCACCGAGCGCTATTTCTACGAATCGTTCGAGAACCGCGAGGCGTTGTTTCTGGCCGTGTACGACCACGCCGTTGCGCGCATTCGCGAAGCGATTCTGGCCGCAATCGCCGCTTCGCCTCCGGACGTGGTGCAGACGGCGCGCGGCGGCCTGCGCGCATTCCTGGAAACGTTGCGCGACGAACCGCGCCTGGCGCGCATTACGTTGATCGACGTGCTCACCGTGGGTGAGGACGTCGCCAATCAATCGCGCCTGGCGAGCCGGAGCTTCGCCGACTTGGTACGTGACATCGTCAATCACCTGTATCCGAAGAGCGACGCTCTGGGTCTGGAGTCAGGGCTGATCGCGAACGGCCTCGTGGGTTCCACGGTCTACCTGGCGATGCAGTGGGCGTTCAATGGCTTCAAAAAGCCGCTCGAAAACGTGCTCGACCACTGCGTGCTCTTTTACGAAGCGTTGGTCGCCCACGCAGCGACGTTGCAGGCCGGCGCCAAGGACAGTTCTCGCGAAGCAACATGACGACCAGGCCGCCCAACGTATTCGATCGGTTCGAAGCTGGACTCGTGCGCACGCTCCTCACCCTGCCGGCGCCGCTGCAGATCGCGCTGTCGGGCAAGGCGCCCGTGCGTATCGAGGGTGAGACCCTGCACCACGAGATTCAATTGATGCTGGCGTTGCGCGGGCTCAGGGGCATGCGTTCGCTGGCTTCCGGGACTCCGCACGTTGCGCGCAGTAACTTGCTCCGCGAAGCGCGGGTGCACGCCGGCGCGCCGATTGCGGTGGCGAGCGCGCGCAACCTCAGCGTCGAGGGTGCCGAGGGGCCCTTGCCGGCCCGTCACTACGCGCCGCTCGACGCACACGCGGCGACGCCGCTACTGTTGTTCCTGCACGGCGGAGGTTTCGTCCTGTGCGATCTGGATACGCACGACAGCGCGTGCCGTATTCTGTGCCGCGATGCTGGTGTACACGTGCTCTCGGTCGAGTACCGTCTGGCACCGGAACATCGCTTCCCGGCGGCGATCGAAGACGCACGCGCGGCGCTGCGCTGGACCCAGAAACACGCGGCGCAGCTCGGCGCGGATTCGGCTCGCGTCGCAATCGGCGGCGACAGCGCCGGCGGCAATCTGGCGACGGTGGTCACTCAGCTTGCCGTTCAGAGCGGAGACGCTCTGCCCTTTGCTCAGCTGCTCATCTATCCCGCGGTGGATCGCAGCACTGCGCGCGCGTCGTTGAGCTTGTTCGAGAGGGGCTTTTTCCTGACCGCGAGCGACATAGACTGGTTCAATGGGCACCTTTCTGCCCCGGGCATGGACCTCGGAAATCCGTGGATCTCTCCGCTGCGCTGCGAGAGCCTATCTGGCCTGCCGCCCGCTCTGGTCGTCACGGCCGCGTTCGATCCTCTGCGCGACGAGGGCGAGGCATACGCAGAGGCACTGCGAAGCGCGGGAAATCACGCCGACCAATGGCGAGTGCCCGGCATGGTGCACGGCTTCATCAACATGGTGGGACCGAGCCGCGCCGCGCGCGCCGCGACGGTGGAGCTGGCGCGCAGGTTCCGCCAGCTCATCGATCGAGCCTAACACTACGGCTACAGTCCTTGGCAGGAGCAGATCACGATCTGCCTGAGCAGCCCCACGGCCACTACAGGTATGCCGCAGCTTGCTTCAAGGCTGCGGCGGCGTCCTCGCCCTCCGCGATCTTTTCGTGTGACACGATCAGCCGTTTCAAGCGCGGCAGGTCCGCCAGCCGCTCGAAGTCCGCGCGCAGGCCGGCCTTGTCTTTCACGAGTGCGAGCTTTGCCAGACGCGAAACCCGCGGGCCCGGGGCTGAACCCATCACGGTCGTGAACAGCCAGCCCAGCAGATCGCGTTTCTTGTCCATGTTGAACATCACGTCGTTCAGCACCAAGGTCACGCCGTCTGCCGACTCGACGAACAGGGCTCCCTCGCTCTCGGCTATGCCCTGCAGCATTTCGAAACGCACGGTGCCGTTGCTGGGGAAATCTTCGTAGGTGCCGTCGACCGTGATTACCTGCTCGACCTTGCTGCGCGCTCCACGAGGCGCGTACACGCGCAGAGCGGGGTAGCGCTGCTTGTACGCGGGTGCATCCAGACGATGGATGCCGCTCGGTACGATCAGGAACACCGGCTGCCCCCAGTCTTCGATTTCCTGCATGGCGCCGTCTTCCAGCGCTATCGCGTTGTGGATCACCAGGCGTCCGTCCTTCATGCGGGCGATCGTCATCACGCGCTTCAACGACATGCCGGGCAGCGAGCCTTCGACCCACCACAGATTCTCCGTGAGCTTTCTCAGCGGTCCGTGTCGGAGCACCTTCCACTCGTTGAACGCCTTCGCCATAGGCGTCAGGATACGCACCACCTCCGCAGATTCAAGCCCGCTCAGTCACGCTTCGTGAGGCGTCATTTTCAGTGGATGCGGCCCTCGCGATCGCCGCGTTTGATGTCCATGTGCAGATGATTTTCGTGCGCTTCGTTGAAGTTCGGAGTGAGAATGTGATGAAAGAGCCCGGCGCGGGCGATGTCGCAGACCAAGTTGCGCAGCGCCAGGCTCTCGCTGTTCCCGTCCAGGATGCGGCTTTCGGGTCCGCACGCCGGAGTCCCCAGCTGGCCTCGCCAGTCGCGTTCGATGATCAACTGCCGGCCGTCCCGCAGCGTGAAGCCGTACACATCCGCGGCCAGGCCATAGGCGTGCTGACTGCGGCTCTTTCGGCCGGGCAGACGCGCACGGCGTCTGTAGAAGTTGTCGATCAGGACGGTGCTCACGTCATGCCGCGCGAGCACGTCCGAGAGATCGTCGAGCACCAAGAGCAGGCGGCAGTCCAGTACTCCGTAGATGCTGCGTTTGCCGGGCGCGACGAACGCTACGCCGCGCAGGGGGCTCGCGATGCGCATCGGCGTGGCTATCCCCGGTGTCACGAGGCCCGCATTGCCTGTCTTCACCCCGCGTTTGCGCAGCTCGCCGCGGCATGCGCCCGGGGAGAGATTGGCGTGGCGCATTGCGAGTGCAACCTTTCCCAGGAGGCTCGCGGGAAGCTCCTCCTGGAAGGACCCGTTGAGCTCGCCTGGCTCGGCTCCGGTCACCTGGGCGTCGAGTTCCCCGCCGTCGCCAGCGCTCGCCAGCGGGCTCTGAGCCGCATCCGCGCCCGTGCCTGCATCCGGGTCCATCGACGAGCTCATGCCCGCGCTGGCTACAGCAGCGAAGCCGCCCTCGGCTGCGAGCAACCGCTGATCGCCACTCGGCTCCGCGCCGCTGCGGGACCCGCGCGCGTCGGTCCCTGTGCGCAAGGCGCACGCCAGGCTGATGCATGCGGCGCAGGCGATGAGTACGGCGCGCGCTCGAGCTACGGGATCACTGAGCGCGCACTTCATAACCGACGTGCGGAAAATGCACGAGCACGGTACCCGCGCGCGCGTCTTCACGGCGGATGACCAGGTCGTGCTGCGTGGAGCCGGCATAGTCGCCCTCCACCGCATCCCGGCCATAATCGCTGGCACGCACGCTCACGCGCTGGCCGGCGCGCAGCCCCAGCGTGGCGATTGGGGTTCCGCCGTCGGGTCCGGGAGCCGCCCCGACGAAATGTCCGGAGACCGGGCCCTCGCGGTGTCCGGCGCGCTGGCAAATATCGAGCGCGTCGCTGCTCGACAAGCTGTCCGCAGCGAGCGGTGGGATCGCCTGCATGCGTTCGAGCCAGCTCTTCACGATCGCGAACGGCGCCAGTGTTTCCGGAACCAGCTGCTCCAAAAACCACAAGCAATGATAGACGGAGAAGTCGGCGATCGAGGGGGCGCTACCGCACACGTATTCGTTCGTGCCGAGCAAGCCTTCGATGCGCTGCAGGTAAGCCTGCATGTGGCTCTGTGCCGCCGCGGGCGGCAAGAAACGCCGGCGCGAGTCAGCGTGCATGGCAGCCCGGTCTTCGACCATCTTGGAGAGTTCTTCGGGTGACAAAAGCTGCATCAGCACGTCAGTGCGTGTGGGTCGAAAGCCGAGCGGTGCTGCCGTGCCGAACAACGTGGTATCCGCCCATTCGGCGATCAGCTCGGCGACCGGCGTTGGATAAAGCGTCGGGGAGGGCGAAATGCGCTCGAGCACCCGCGCGATCAGCGCCGTGTCGCAATAGACGTGGTTCCCCATCTGCAGCACCGGCACCCGCCGGTAACCTCCAGTGAGGGCCACCAGGTCGGGCTTGGGCATCACCGCCGGTACACGCACGGCGTGGTACGCGATGCGCTTGTACGCCAGAATGCTGCGCACCTTCTGGGAGAAGGGTGAAAGCTCGTAGTGATGCAGGATCGGGAACATGGCTCGTGCCTGTAACAGCGCTGTCCGCGCGCGAAAAGCCACAGCCGTCACGGCGTGCGAGCGGCTAAGCGATGACGGTGCGCAAAAACGTTCCGCGCCGGTAACTCAGCCAATACACGGCCGCAAAAGCCACGTACGTCAGGGCCACGACCTGCCAGAGCCGTTCGTAGCTGCGCTCGAGACTGAATACGACCAGCCAGCTCGCCGGCAGCTGAAAGGCGAATACCACGAGCGAGTCGAGGACCAGCGTTTGACGCGTAGCGCCGGCGCCCTGGATGGCCG
>DATHEN010000471.1:0-2295 GCA_035318565.1 Polyangiaceae bacterium | reverse complement strand
CTGCGCACGGCTCGCAAACAAGGCCATGCGGGAATGCCTCAACGGGCGGCACCACTAGAAACTCAGTGCGCGTCAGAGTTCTGCACAGAGAACACGCGATCTCGCGATAGTTCGGGCTCATGGCGCCACCTCGCGAACGGGGCCGAACGCCAGCGGCACGTAGACGTACGTTGCACCGCGGTCGGCCCAGTAGTCGGCCTGCTCCTCGATGCACTGATACGCGATGCTCTCGTCTTCTTGCAGCGAGACGAGCACCACGTCCTGATCGTGCCCGTACTCGCGCGCCGGCTCGACCGTGGTCAAGATGTCGATATCGCGAGCAGACAACCGCAGGTCGTCACGTCGCAGCTGGCGCTCGATTTCGCACTTCGTCACAGCGACACCTCCCAGAACACGTTGCGCGTGGCACCTTCACAGCGGCCGTGCGCGTAGACGACGCCGTCGTGCTGCTTCGCGAGTGCGAGCGCTTCAGCGCGGTCGAGGTACTCGGCGACGAGCTCGCCGGCGGCGTCCTCGACGCTGAAGTAGATGGGCTTTGGGTAGAGGCGGCTCATCGCGCGCCTGCTGCTTCGGCAAGGATCTCGACCGCGCGGCGGAAGTCGGCGCGTGCAGCGCGCTGCGCCTCGCGACTTGCGCGAAGGCTCATGCGATCACACGTGCGAATCGCAGAACTCGCAGCGGACTGCAGCTGCAGCTGCGCGCGGAGCGAGAGGCGTGAAATCTGCGTGCCGTTGCGGTCGGTGAACATCACCAGACCACTATGTCAAAACGCTATATCAGAATCAACCGGCGCGTTGCGCGTGCGTCGCTTTTCCGACGCGTTGGTTTGCTATATCGCCGCGTCGCGATGGTGTGCGGGTTTTCACGATCGCCGGTGCGACGGCGTACGCGTATCCGAATGAGCGAACCCGTTCGCGAAGAGCTCGCTCGGTGCAACGCGCCCCCTCAAGCGCGAGTAAGCGGCGGCAAGCGACGGTGACAATCACGTCACCGGACGCTTGCGGACCTATCTCAAGATATGGCCCACGCTGTCGCACGACTTGCGGTTGACGTACTGGCACGAGCACCAGGTCTGCAAGTCGAGCTACCGCATGGGAGCTATAGCGTGTCGCCATCTCTCCCTCCCCCCAAGAGAGAGAAGCTACACAAATAGCCTCTCACCGTACAAGGCGAGTACGTGTGACCGCTACTTCTTTAGTGAGCGATGGTCAGGCGGGCTGCGCTTTTTGCGTACATCGGCGCTGGCCTTGTGCTGGGCCAGCTCACGGTCAGCGGCCTCATTAATCTTCAATGCTTTCGAGGCCTGCACCGCGGTGATGTCGTTGCGCAGAAGTGCGAGGTGGAGCTGGTAATACGCCACGGTAGGTCGGATGGTGCCGAGGAACTGCACGCTGTTACTGATCGCGTGTTCCTCAGGGGTCATGCTTGCCCCCAGCTCGGTAGCACAGAATTTCTCGAAAACCTCTCGCCGGTCTGACTCAGCCAGCTCAGCCCGTTCGGGCTGGGTGAAGTAGTCGGGCGGGAGCTTCAGGGCGAGGGCGGCGCGCGATTGATTGCGGCGGTTTTTGTTGAACCCCTCACCGCGCCGCCAGCGGTTCACCGTCTGGTACTCCTCTTCTACCATCTTGCTGAAAGCGGTCGGGCCGATCCCCCGTCGCTCCAGGATCTCTTTCAGCACCTCGGCTGGAGTTTTCGCCATGCGGGCGAAGTTTGTTCGTTTTGTGTATATCACCGCAAGATACGGATACTTGCAGTTCGCCGAAACGATGTCCACCGTTCCCGCTTGCGCGACCTGTCGTTTATCTATATCAATTCGGTATGTCGCTAAGCCCACTCGAGGACTGGCTGCGCCGGCAAAGGCGGGGGGCGCTTACCCGCCTCATGCACGAGACCAAGCTCGCCTGGTCGACCGTCTGTCGCGCCAAGCGCGGTGAGCGTGTCGGGCTGAAAGCAGCCGTGCTGATCTCTCGTGCTACCCGCGGGGAGGTCGCCGAAACGGCACTCACGCGTGCCGACGAGGACGACGAAAAGACGCGCGCCGCCTGATCTGACACTTGGTTCTGCAGACACGGCCGGGGGGCCAACGTGTTCGCTTCATCGTCTTTACACGCCTTTAAAGCAGGCGACAAGGTTCGCGTTCGGCTGTGCCGCGACGACGTGCATTTCGTTGCAGGCGAAGTCTTGATGGTGGGCGAGATCTCGTGCGTGGTTGCAACGGGTGACGGCCGCATCGTCCGCGTGCCCGCTCGCCGGGAGTGGCTCCGTAAGCTCGCGCTTGTGTACACGCGCCCTTCG
>DATHEN010000470.1:0-2307 GCA_035318565.1 Polyangiaceae bacterium | reverse complement strand
CGGTCGTGATTACGGCGCGGCCTTTATAGAAGCCGCACGATGGACACACGCGATGCGAGACCATGGGGGCCGAGCAGTTGGCGCACGGCACGACGTTGGGTGCCGCGACCTTGTCATGGTTTGCACGACGCATATCGCGCTTGCTGCTGCTCTTGCGACGCTTGGGAACTGCCACGACTCACTCCTTACCACGCAGCCGGCTGGCTATTGCTACCAGCGGCAACAACCGCGGGTCCACGGGACGTTCCGCGGGTGACCCAGCGGAGGATGGGGCAATAGTCGGCGGCTCCTCTGAAGGCAACCCCTTTTGCATGGGAACCATGGGTAATTCCAGCAGCAGGAACTCACGAATGAACGGATCGAGCACGACCGTGTCCCCGGAATAGGTGTCCCGAGCGGCGTCCTTGTCCGTCAGTACCGGATCTTCGGCCCAGCCGGGTCCGCCGCTCCCTCGACCTGCGGACTTTTGCGCTTTGCCTTTTGGTGCCGGGGTCTTGCCCCGCTCGGCTCGGCGCGGGCGGCGGGCGGGGGCTGGCTCAACAGCCGGGCTGAGCAGCAGAAAGACTTCCGTGCTCACCTCCACCGGCACGGGTTCCAGCGTGCGCGCGCAGGGCATCATCAAATCGACCCTCAGGTTCCCACGCGCCATGATCTCGCGGCCATTCTTGCTGAGCTCGATGTCCAGCTCGCCCGGTTTGCTGCCCGGGCAGGCCTCGGTCCCGACCAGGGCTTTTTCGAGCCATGCCGGCAGCACGGGCCAGGTTACCTGCTTGGGGCCGCGCTCCAGATCGGCCAGCGACACGACGAACTCCGAACTGTTCACGATGGGCGAGGCTAGCGCCGCGCGGCGGGCGCGGCAAATCAGGCTCAACGGGAGAGGGCCGCGCTGAGCGCGCGTTTCGCCGGCGTGTGACGCGCGAAGCGCAAGCGCAGCACCGACTCGGAGGCGACCGGACGCCCCAGCCTATCGAGTGCCGGCTGAAAGCGAACACGCTCGAGGCATTGGCGCGCGGCTCCGCCAAATCCTTCGCCGAGGGGGCGCTCGTCGAGCAAGCGTGCCCCCGAGGCACGGCCCGTCGCCGCGACACGCAGGGCGACCGTCACGACTCCGCGCTCGCTGTTCGCGGCTGTCGGAAAGATGCCGGTGCACGCCGCAGAGTCCGCGATCAGGACGGCACGCGCGGAGGGTGTGCCGGCTGCTGCAACTTTGGCGAGCGCGTCGCTGCCCGAGCCATACGCGGCTGCCAGCGCCTTGGACCCTCCGCCGCCGAGTGGCGCGGCGATCCGCTCGGGTGCTGGGGTCGCGAGCGGCTGTTGCATCGGGCTGGTTCGGTTCACGCTGACTCGCCGCACGCGAGGCTGCGTTCGCGGTGCGGCTTCCGTTCGCGAACTCTGGAGTGCGGCGCGAGCTGCTGCTGGCTGAGCGGTTGCTTCTGGGTCGCGCTCGGCGAGCTCGACCCAGTGCAGTGGAGCCGCAGGTCGTGTGAGTTGCGGGAGCTCGGACTGCAGCGCAAGAAAACCGAGCGCTACATGCGCTGCCAGCGCCAAGCCGATGCCGCACGAGAGCCGTAGCCGTTCGGTCGCGTGAAACCTGGAGCTGCGCTGAGCCATGCGAGCTCGAGCTTGTTACAGCCCGTGTTTTCGAATGTTTTCCGATCGACGCGAATTATATTTCCAACTCTGTTTCCGTGTTCGTTGCGGCTGCTCCAGCCGCAACGGGGAAAATTCAACGATTGTCACGGGTCGGAAGCCCAATCCCCGCCTTGCGCTGTGTGATTCGAGGCTTAGGGATCAAGCGGTCAGCAACAATTTCGAAATGAGAAGGAAGCCATGCAGAAATCAAGAATAGTCGTCGTCGCGCTCGCTGCCTTCGCCTCGTTTGCCTGCGCCTCGCAATCGGAGCCGCGCACGGTCGCAAGCGGAGCGGGATGCGCACAGCTCGGTGACACACAGGCGGCCGCCACCGGCATTTTGTCCTCCGGCAACGTCTATGCTGCCCACCGTGCCGCTCCGCATCCGTATGCGGCGCGCGGTCAGCATACCGGCGTCGACCTGCTGGTACACGCCACCCCCGGCACGTCCCGCGAGTACGTCGAGCGCTCGCTCAGCTGCCACGCGCAATTCGGCAGAGCGTTGAACGAGAGCGATCCGCTACATCCGCAGTCGGGCCGCGTCGCGGATGTCGACGTGCGCTCACTTCCGGGTGGCTACGCCGTGCGCGTACTGGGCGAAGGTCGCGCCGTGAACGAGGAGATCTATCAGCGCGCGCGCAGCCTGGCAGGCTCCGGTAGCGTCCAGGTGGAACAA
>DATHEN010000469.1:0-7749 GCA_035318565.1 Polyangiaceae bacterium | reverse complement strand
CGAAGGCTTGCAGAAGGTGCGTCCCGGGGCCGTCGTGGTTCCCAGTGCCACCAAACCTGCCGCGTCCGTGAAACCGGCTGGACGCTGAACGCGGGAGTCCAACGTGGCACGCTTTTTCATCGATCGGCCCATCTTCGCCTGGGTGGTCGCGATCGTGATCATGATCGCCGGTGCGATCTCGATCACCACGTTGCCCATCGCGCAGTATCCAGCGGTTGCGCCGCCCACGATCAGCATCGCGGCGACGTACCCCGGCGCCTCCGCAAAGACGCTCGAGGAAACCGTCACTCAGGTCATCGAGCAACGCATGAACGGGCTCGATGGCCTGCGCTACATGTCCGCCTCGAGCGAATCGACGGGCACGGCAACCCTCGAGCTCACCTTCGAACCGGGGACCAATCCGGACATCGCGCAAGTGCAGGTGCAGAACAAGCTGCAGCTCGCGATGCCGCAGTTGCCCCAAGAAGTGCAGCGGCAAGGCGTGCGCGTCGCCAAGTCGAACCGCAACTTCCTGATGATCGCCGCGTTCATTTCCGAAACCGGCACCATGACGCGGAACGACATCTCGGACTACGTCGCGTCGTCGTTGCAGGATCCGATCAGCCGAGTGCCCGGAGTCGGCGAAGTGACGGCGTTTGGTTCGCAGTATGCGATGCGCATCTGGCTCGATCCCGACAAGCTCACCAGCTACAAGCTCACGCCGATCGACGTCAGTAGCGCCGTTCAGGCGCAAAATGCGCAGGTGTCAGCCGGCCAGTTCGGCGGCACACCATCGGTCAAAGGTCAGCAGCTCAACGCGACCATCACGGCGCAAACACGGCTGCAGACCCCGGAGCAATTCGGCGCGATTCTGTTGCGGGTCAATCCGGGCGGTTCGCAGGTGCGGCTGCGCGACGTGGGACGCGTGGAGCTGACCGGCGAGAGCTTCGATATCGAGAGCTTTTACAACGGCAAACCGTCCGGCGGTATGGGTGTCCGCCTCGCGGCCGGCGCCAACGCGCTGGATACGGCGGACGCCGTCCGCGCGCGCATCGACGAGTTGTCCGACAGCTTTCCCGAGGGGCTCAAGGTCGCGTATCCGATCGACTCGACGCCCTTCGTTCGCATCTCCATCGAGGAGGTCGTCAAGACCCTGATCGAAGCCGTGGTGCTCGTGTTTCTGGTGATGCTGCTGTTCTTGCAGAACGTGCGGGCCACGTTGATCCCCACGCTGGCCGTGCCGGTCGTGCTGCTCGGGACGTTCGGCGTGCTCGCGGCGGCGGGTTACAGCATCAACACGCTCACCATGTTCGGGCTCGTGCTGGCGATCGGCCTGCTCGTGGACGATGCGATCGTGGTGGTCGAGAACGTCGAGCGCGTGATGCACGACGAACACCTCTCGCCCAAGGAGGCCACGCGCAAGTCGATGGGCCAGATCAGCGGCGCGCTGGTCGGTATCGCCATGGTGCTCTCGGCGGTGTTCGTACCGATGGCGTTCTTCGGCGGTTCCGTGGGCGTCATCTATCGCCAATTTTCGATCACGCTGGTGAGCGCCATGGCGCTGTCCGTGATCGTGGCTCTGACGTTCACTCCGGCGTTGTGTGCCACCATCCTCAAGCCCGGCCAGGGCCTGAAGCAGCGCGGGCTGTTCGGTTTGTTCAACCGCGGCTACGACCGCGCGAGCCACGGCTACGAACGCATGCTCGGCTTCCTGCTCCGGAAACGCGTGCGGGCCCTGCTCGCCTACGCGCTGATCGTCGGCGCGCTGGCCTTCGTATTCTTGCGCATGCCCACGGGATTCTTGCCGGAAGAGGACCAGGGCACGCTGACGGTGCAAGTGCTGCTCCCACCCGGCAGCACCATGGAACAGACGCGTGGGGTGATGGAGGAAGTGGGACGCCACTTCCGCGAAAATGAGCAGGATACGCTCGACGGCATCATGACCATCAGCGGCTTCGGGTGGGCGGGCCGCGGACAGAACTCCGGCCTCGCCTTCGTCAAGCTGAAGGACTGGAGCGAGCGTAAAGACAAGCGGCTGAGCGCTTCGGCAGTGGTGCAGCGCGCCATGGCCGCGCTCTCGCGCATCAAGGAAGCGCAGTCGTTCGCCGTGTTGCCGCCGGCCATCAGCGAGCTCGGCACGGCGACCGGCTTCCAGCTGCAGCTCGTGGATCGCACGGGCATGGGCCACGATGCGCTGCTCGCGGCGCGCGACCAATTGCTGGGACTGGCTTCGCAGCATCCCGCGCTCACCAAGGTCCGTCCGGGCGGTCTCGAGGATCGGCCCGAATACAAGGTGGACGTCGATCAAGAAAAGGCGGCGGCGCTCGGACTCTCACTCGCCGACGTGAACACTACGCTCTCGAGCGCCTGGGGCGGCGCGTACGTCAACGACTTCATCGATGAGGGCCGCACCAAGCGCGTGTACATCCAAGCAGACGCAGCGTTCCGCATGCAGCCGGATGACCTCGGCCGCTGGTACGTGCGCAATCGCGCCGGCGAGATGGTGCCCTTCTCGGTGTTTGCGAGCGGACAGTGGATGTACGGTTCGCCAAAACTCGATCGCTTCAACGGCTTTCCGACGATGGTCATTCAGGGTGAAGCGGCGCCTGGCGCGAGCTCGGGTGAAGCCATGGCCACCATGGAACGACTCGCTCAGCAGTTGCCGCAGGGGTTCGGCATCGAGTGGTCGGGGCTTGCGTACGAGGAACGCCAGTCGGGCGCCGGAGCCGGCGCGCTGTACGCGCTGTCGCTATTGTTCGTGTTTCTGTGCCTGGCCGCGCTCTACGAGAGCTGGACGATTCCGGCCTCCGTCATGATGGGCGTGCCGCTCGGCGTGATCGGCGCCGTGCTCGCCACGCTGCTCACCGGCAAGACCAATGACGTGTATTTTCAGGTCGGCTTGCTGACTACGATCGGTCTGTCCGCCAAGAACGCGATTCTGATCGTCGAATTTGCCAAGGAGCTGCACGAGCAGGGCAAAACCGCCATCGAGGCCGCGCTCGAGGCGGCCCGGCTGCGCCTGCGCCCGATCGTCATGACGTCGCTGGCCTTCGGTCTCGGCGTGCTCCCGCTCGCGGTCTCCGGCGGCGCCGGCGCTGGCGGACGCAATGCCATCGGGACCGCGGTGGTCGGCGGCGTGCTCTCCGCCACCTTCCTGGGGGTGCTGTTCGTGCCGCTCTTCTTCACGCTCATCAGTGGGCGCACCAAGCCCGCGCGCGCCCAGCTGCCTCCCCCGGAGCCGGCCCCGCGCGAGGCGCACGTTTGAAGGGCGCGCTTGGAGTAAGCTCCAACCCATGCAGCGGCTCTACCGAGCCTCTAACCTCGCTGAAGCGCACCTGCTGAAGGACCTCCTGGAAGAGGACGGCCTCGGCGCGTGCATCGTCAATGAGAACCTGTGGCCGCTCGCGGGTGAGCTGCCGTTCGGCAGCGTGGTACCCGAGGTCTGGGTGGTCGACAGCCGGGACGTGTTCATGGCGCGCGCCGTACTGCGCGACTATTTGGAGCGAAAAGCCCAAGCCCCCCGCGAAGATCGCACGTGCAACGCATGTGGTGAGACCAGCCCCTCGAACTTCGAGCTGTGCTGGCGCTGCCGGCGCGCCTTTTGAGCCTCGTCCTGCCCGGGCGGCGAGCCGAGGGGGGCTAGCTGTTGACGGCCGGAGGCAACCGTTGTTTGTGCGAGCTGTGCTGAGCGCGCCACTTTCCGTGGACGCCACCAGCGAGCGGCCCCGGCCGTTCCTGAAGTGGGCGGGGAGCAAACGCCAGCTGATGCACGCGCTCTTACCGCGCGTTCCCGCCCGCTACGCTCGGTTCTTCGAACCGTTCGCCGGCGGAGGTGCGCTCTATTTCGCGCTCTGCCCCGCGCGCGCCGTGCTCGCGGACACGAACGCGCGTCTCGTGCGTACGTATCAGGGCGTTCGGGACGACGTGGAGAGCGTGATCGCGCTCCTGCAGTCGTACCCGCACGACAAAGCTTTCTTCTACCAGCTGCGCGACGTGGACATCGACGCACGCTCGGACGTCGAGGTGGCCGCGTGGTTCATCTACCTGAACAAGACCGGCTACAACGGCCTGTACCGCGTCAATCGCTCCAACCGCTTCAACGTCCCCTTCGGCCGGCACTCGAACCCCGCCATCTGCGACGCCGCCAACTTGCGCGCTTGCTCCCTGGCGCTGGCCGGCGCCGAGCTGCGCGTGGCCGATTTCGAGCACGCCGTGCGCGGAGCGAAGCGCGGGGACTTCGTGTACTTCGATCCTCCGTACATCCCGCTGTCCGCCACGAGCTCGTTCACGTCGTACACCTCGAACGGCTTCGGCCCCGAGGACCAGGTGCGGCTTCGCGATCTGGCGCTGCGCCTAAAAACACGCGGAATTTCCGTGCTGCTCTCGAATTCGTCGGCGCCGCTCGTGCGCGAGCTCTACGGCAAGGGCTTCAAGGTGGAGGAGGTTCCCGCCACGCGCCGCGTCAACAGCGATGCCGCCAAGCGCGGCGCCATCGCCGAATTCATCATCAAGTAGTGGGCTCACGGATTTTCGACGATGGCCGGTAAAGCAACCGCAGTTTCGAGTGGTGACGTGCTGTGCAAGACCGTGGTCGCACTCGGCCACTCGCTCGGTCTCGTCGCGACCGAACAATTTCGCTGCGGGCGCCGCATCTGGGGCGCAGAGCGCTACATTGACATAGTGCTCACCCACGTCGAATCGCGGCAGCGGCTCGGCCTCGAATGCAAATTTCAGGGCACGTCCGGCAGCGCCGAGGAAAAGATCCCTGCTATCATCCAGGACATCGCTGCATGGCCGATCCCGGGCCTGGTCGTTTTCAGCGGCGCGGGCTTCAGCAGTAACATCAAGTCGTTCTTGATCGCATCGGGGCGCGCCGTGGAGCTAGAGGATCTGGAGGCGTGGATGCGCTTGTTCTTCTCACTGGAGCTGCAAGGCTCGTGAGAACTCGCCCCCTCCCCGACGCCCCGGACGCTTTAGCGCCGGAAAGCGACGACTTCTTGGTGCAGCGCATTGCCGTCGGGGATCGCGACGCCTTCGCCGAGCTCTACGATCGCTACGCACCCACACTGCTGGCCACCGCACAACGCATGCTGGGGGAGCGTGAAGCGCACGATGTGCTGCACGACGTCTTTCTGGAGGCTTGGGCCCACTCTGCAGAATACAGCGTCGAGCGCGGCAGCGTGCGCACCTGGCTCCTCGTGCGGCTGCGCTCACGCGCCCTCGATCGCCTGGCCCGCGTGGAGCGCACTCGCACGCGTTCCCTGGAGCCTCAGGACGAGCTGCCGAGCACGTACAGCTCGCGCGTCACGCAGCGTGAGCCCGTGGATCGCATCGCCGTGCGCAGCGCGCTCGAAAAGCTCGGCCCAGAGGTGCGCGACGCGCTCGAGTCATTCTATTTCGCCGGACTCACCGCGCGCGAGATCGCCGAGAGCGCCGGAGTCCCCGTGGGCACCGTCAAGTCGCGCATTGCTCGCGGACTGGCTATGCTGTGGAGCCTGCTCGGCGAAGAACGTGAGGCGGACGATGGTCATGATTGATTCGTTCGAAGCCAACCGCGAGGCGTGGAGCTTGCTCTCCACGGCGCTCGACCCGCGTGATCCTCCAGCCAGCGCGCGCGAACGCTTGCTGAGCGAGATCTCCGGCCCGGCGCGCTACGCGCCCTTCGCACCCGCGATCGCACGGCACTTCGATCTCGATGGCGTCGCGTCACGCGCGCTCTTGGCACGCGTCCCCGATCCCACGGCCTGGACGGCCGGCGTGGAGCCCATTCTCGGCTTCATGCACTTCAAACCCGGGCCGCGCTTGGGGCGCGCGCACTGCGGCTTGGTGCGCATGAAAAGCGGGATGCGCGTGCCCGCGCACCGTCACCGCGACCGCGAGCTCAGCTACGTACTCGAAGGGCTTTTGTTCGATGACGAGGGACACGAATACGGCCCGGGAGGAGTCATCGACATGCCGGCCGGATCCATCCACGTCCTGCACGTCGCGCGCGAGGCCGATGCGCTGGTCGCCGTCGCCCAGGCGCGCACGGATTTTCTGGGAATCTGACCCCGGCGATCCTTTCGCCGAGCTCAGCCGTACCTTCTCGCCGCGCCTACGAGCGCGACTCAAGGAAGGACTCCGAATGTTCCGTACTTCGCGCTGCGTCATGGCAGCCTGCTCGCTCAGTGCTCTCAGTCTCTTGGGCTGCGGCTCGTCCGACGACGAAGACCCGGGCTCGAGCCGAGCGGCCGCCTGTGAAACGTTGCCCGCCCGCGAGCCCGGGCCGGGTTTCACGCTCGACGAAGGCACGATGACCTTGCGCGCAGGCCAAGATGGCCTGTTCTGCCGGCAAATGGCCGTCCCGGCCGAATACGCCGGAGGGGACTATTTCATCACCGGCGTGGACGCTGCCGTGTCGTTCGGCACCCACCATTTCGTGATGACCTTCAGCGACGATCCGCTGGAGTCGGTCGCGCCCCTGTGCAGCGACACCGGTTCCGGCCAGGTGGGTTCCGGCGGCGGCAATTTCCAGGACTTCGCCGTCGATCCCAACGCCATGCCCGTGGTCGAGACCATCAAGCGCATCGCCTTTGGAGGCGGCGGGGGCGACGCCAAGGTTCGCTTTCCAGCGGGTTACGGCAAACCCATGCCGGCGGGATTTTTCGAGAGCAGCCACCATTTGTTGAACCCCGGCAGCGACCCGCTCGACATCTGCGGGCGATTCCATGTCTACGCGGCCAAGGCCGAAGACATCCAGCACCCGCTGGGCGTGCTGTTCGCGAACGCCCTGCACGTGAATGTAGCGCCGAACAGCACGGGACACGTCGAAGCCACGATGCTCGTACCGGAAGCGCTCGACCTGGTCGTGTTCATGAGCCACGCGCACAATTTCCTGACTCGCTTCGAGATGTTCATTCAGCGCAACGGGCAAACCGCTGCCGAGCCCGCGTACGTCAACGAGGATTGGGAGAACCCCCTCGCGCTCGTGCAAGACCCGCCGATCGAGCTCGCGGCGGGCGATGGCATCACGTTCCGCTGCACCTACCGCAACAGCACCCCGAACAAACTCGGCTGGGGCGTGATCGGCGGAGAGATGTGCATGCCGTTCGCGCTCTACTCGTACCCCAAGAACAGCGCGCGCCGCGTTCCCCCCACGATGAGCGTGTTGATGAACGACACGAAGCCCGCCCTGCTGCAGGTCGGAACGGGCGCCTTCGGCGGCTAAAGCCGCGCGCATCAACCTCGAGTCTTTCCTACTTCCGCAGATACGGATTGCTCTCGAACCTGTCGTTTCCCGGCGCGGGCTCGGATGCGACCGTGCGCGCCGGCGCGCGGGGCTCGGGTCGGGGCGGCCCTTCAGCGGCCGGCTCGGGATCCGGCATCTCACGCTGCGCACCCGCCGCCGGCCCAAGCGCGCGGGATTTTTCCGGGCCTGCCCTTCTGTACGCCGGTTTCTGCGACTCCGCTCGCGCACGCGTCGCTCTATCAGCGGACCGCTGCTCGGGCGTCTCGACTTCTTTCTGCTCGGACGCTGCTTGCGCTCCCATCTGCTCGGGCGAAGACGCAGCACTGGGGCTCGCCGCAGGTTGCGGGCGCGCCGTCAGGGAAGTAGGCAGCGGAGCGCGCCGGGTGGTGGCTCGCGCAGCGTTCAAACTGGTCTCTTGCGATCGCGCTTCATCGCGTGAAAGCAAATAGACGAGCGACACGGTCAGTAGACCGCTCAATATCCCGGCGGTGACCCACAGTCCTTTCTTGCTCGACAGCGCCTCACGGGGGAGCCGAACGCCC
>DATHEN010000468.1:0-4675 GCA_035318565.1 Polyangiaceae bacterium | reverse complement strand
AAGTGGTGGCGCGCCCGGAAAGCACAACCTAAAATCCTTTTTTACTTTCATGAGGGCGTCGGACGGTCACCGGGCTGCAGGAGTCGGCTCGCTGGGCTTCGATCGCGGAAGCGGCTCCCAGGGGACGACCGGTGAATCCTTAACGTCCATCCCGCGATAGCGGCGGCTCGCCGCTTCCTGCTGTGCCTCACGCGCTTGCTTACGTCTTTCGGCCTCGACGAGCTCCCTCAATAGCGCGACGACCTCGTCTTCGCCATCGGGCGCCATCGCAGCTTGCACCGGCTTCGACACCGGCGGCGGTGCGTCTGCAGGCAACATCTTCACAACCAGCGTCGCTGTTGCCGCCGACAGCACCGTGACGCCGATGCCTGCACTGATGACGATAGCGATGGCCTTCGAGGACAGCACCATGGAGTTCTCCTTCTTCAGTCGATGCAGAGACCATGGTCGGCTTCACAGCTTGCAGTACGGCGGATTGGACACGATGTCGCACTCAAACCCGATTCGGCAGTCATCGGGCGAACCGCAAGGGACGGTGCAGCGGTACATGTCGTCCTCTGGGGCCGGCAGCGCGCGGCAGTACCCGTCCGCAACACCGCCGAAGCCGCACAACGCGTCGTTCGGAACCCCAGCGGGAGCGCAATTGATGGCGGGGCTTCGGAAATCGTTTTGCGCGGGACAGGTCGACACCGCGAGCGTGCAGATATCCGCAGTCGTGCCGTCGATACTCTCAGCATCGCCGACCGCCTTGAAATACGGGCGCGCGTTCGTGCACGAGCTCGGCGCACCGCCAACGCCGGCAGCACGCTGCCAGACGCAAAAGTAGCCGATGGTCGTGCTGTTAAATTGCTGCAGCACGCAGAGCTGACCTGAAGGGCACTCTGCATCAGAGACGCACTGCCCGCAGAGGCCCGAGGACCCAGCGGTTTGATCGCTGCAGGTTCGCGAGGTGCTATCGCACACGAATGCGCGGCCGGTGTTCGCGGTATCGACCCCGCATGCCTCGTACTGCTTGCCGGTGCACTGCACGCACTGACCGATGCCCGAGCTCTCATCGCAAACGCCACGATCGTCGATGTGATCGCATTGCGCGCTCTCGATGCAGGGCTGGCACTGGCCCGCGTTGCAGCGGCTTGCTGTCGGGTCCGTGCAATCGTCGTGGCTCAAGCACTGCACGCAAGCTTGGGCGGCAGAGTCGCACAGAGGCTTACTGCCTTTGCAATGCAGGGCGCTGTTCGTGCAACCGACGCACTCCTGTTCAGCAACGTCGCACGCCGGGGTTGCGCCGCTGCAGTCTTTGTCGGCGAGGCACCCGACGCACTCGTGTTTGAGATCGCAGACAGGCGTTGCGGCGCCGCAGTCCGCCTTCCCGAGGCACTGCACGCAGGTTTGATTGCTGGGGTTACACTCGCCGAGCTGGCCGCTGCAATGCTTCGCGCTCTCGGTGCAGCCGACACAGGTCTTCGTCGCAACGTCACAAGCGGGAGTCCCGCCGCTGCAATCGTCGTCCGAGAGGCACTGGACGCACTGTTGCTGGTTTGACCCGTCGCAGACTTGGCCGCTCGGGCAGCGTTCGCACGAGCCGCTCATCCCTGCGATTGGGCCGGCCCCGCCTTCGCCGGCACTCATGCCGCCTTTGCCCCCGTTCATGCCGCCGGCAACCGAACCCGATTGGCCGCCGCAGGCGACGCGACACCGATCAGACCCGGCTATGCCGCCCTGCCCGCCTTCGCCGGTCATCGGCCCAGCGTCGTCATACCCAGCGTCTGTGCACCAGTGTTTGGGAGCCGTGCCGGCGTCGCACTCCTCTTGCCGCCGACGACAACTCGCGAGTAGGTCATTGTCTGCGCCTTGGGGTTCCGACAGCGCATCGGCGCACGCCTGCCGGCTGCTTGCGGGCGTTGCGTCAGGTCCGCAGATCTCCTCCGCCTTGCACTCACTTGGCCCGAGCTCGGGCTCGAAGAACGAGCAGCCTGGCGTGCCGAGCAGCGCGAGGACGGCCAAACCAAGACTAGAACGACCCGGTGACTTCCACATGGAGTTCCCCATCGCTTGAGAGAGAGGCTGCAATCGGGTGCGCGACGATCGTAAAGGTGGCGGCAGCGAGCGCGAGCAAGCCGCCTGCAAGCTGCACTCCCGACCCCGCACCAAAGTGTGCGGGCGCGCACTGCCCGTTGGACCCAGCGTCGCAGTCGCCAGCGAAAGCAGTACGAACGGGGGCAACCAGAAGCGCAACCCCGGCCACGGCGAGCGCTCCGCCTACTGCGTAGTCCCACGCCGGCGAAACCTTGTCTTCGCTCTCAATGACGGCCAGGTCGTCGCTTGGAACTTTGCGATCCATCTTCGCCGACTGTACGAAAGGGTCTGGCGCGCCGCGCGGCACATCGAAGTGAGTTGTCGTGGTCACGTACCCCGGCCTTGCGAGCGTCACTTCGTGTGGGCCCGGAGCGAATTTTCCGTCTGTCGTAAGGGGCGAGGTCCCGACGAAGTTGCCGTCGATACGGACCTCGGCACCTGTAGGGATCGTGTCGATCTGCACGCGGACAGCTTTGCCGCTTTCCGTGTCCTGAATAGCCTGCTGCAACAACGCGGGAACACGAGCCTTGGCGCCACCTTGTAGGCGGCCTCTCGCCTGACCGACAGCGTCCGCCAGGGTCACTTCGACCGTCAGATCTGCAGGGTCGCTTTCGGTCCAGATCGCGGGCATGACGACCGCATCGAGTCCCAGCGCACGGCGCACCGCTTCGGGTTCGCAATGGTAGATGCCGCGCTCGCACTGAATGGCACTGTCGTTGAGGGCAACGATCACTTGGTCGGGCGTCACGACTTCGTACGAGAGCACACGCAAGGTGTGCGCGATCACTTCGATCGTTTCGCGGACCAGCGTGTCGCTCGCCGCAGTACCCGCGGCTCCCGAGAGTCCGCTACCGCGCGGTGAGAGAATCCCGACGCGACTGTTGGGCGCGAGGGGCATGACAAGCGCTGCGCGCGGCTCGGCCACCGCAGAGCCCGCGCACAGCATGCACAAGGCGAAGACAACCGCTTTCATCTAAAAGCTCCCGCCAACGGATACGGCGCCAGCATCCGAGCTGTACTCGGTCGAGGCCGAGACTTGGTTTGAGCCAAGCAACGCTCGGACCGCGTGCGTGATGGGGATCGCCAGCAGAGGGGTGCTATGAAGCAGAACGAGCTGGCCGAGCGACGGGTCGGTTTCGGCTTTGCAGCGCGTTGTCGTGCAAGGCTCGTGTGCGTTCCAGATCAAAGCCCCGCCCGTTGCGACGCCCGCGCCCGCAACACCGACAATCCACGACCAGACGGGGACGCCGTCGGCATCAGGCAGGAGCGAGGGTACGCTCGCTGCGGTGAGCGCCGCGCCCGCGACGCCGTTGGTCTGCGCGGCAGCGACCAGATCCTCGTAGCGCGTGAGCGTGGCGGGGTTGCCGTTGCCAATGTAGCGACCACGCGCACTGCGAACTTTCGCGTAGCTCACCCAGGCAAGGCCAAGCAAGGTTGCGCCGCCAGCAGCGGGAGCGACTCCGGCAAGCCAGTTCGGACCGTCGCCGTCGTCGACTCGATGGTCTGGAACTAGAGCCTGTTTAGGCGCTGCCGAAACGTCTCCCGAGAGCCCGTCCACGAGCGCGCGGGCACCGGCACGGATCTCGTCGTCTCCGGCGTCCTGTCGCAGAGTGACCTGCGCGACCAACTTGCCGACCTCGATGCGTCTGAAGTCGACGCGGCCTTTGCCAGCCTTCCGCACCAGCAACACGTTCTGTGTGTCGAGCAGCTTTCCGAGCGTCGTCGCGTCTGCGATCTTCGAACGCTCTTCTTCTTCGATCGTGCGGTAGCGCAGAGCCAAGTACCCCGCTGTCTGCACTACGCGCTCGAACGGCTGATTGATCACGAGCGCGTTTCGGCCAGGCTTGATTGCCACGAAGTGTATGCGGCCAGGCTCCTGGCAGTTCACCTGAATACGCGTCGCAATCGGCAGGAGCTCGGTCTCGCGGTACGGAAGGCCGCCTTTGGCCGCGCCATTGACGACGACGACGCAGCCCTCCGTCGAAGCGCTCGCCACGTCGACACTCAACGTTGAACGCTCTTTGCCAAGCAGCTCGCGTCGTACTTCTTCGTGCAGCTCGAGCACGTTCGTTTTGTGCTGTGAGGGATCGGGCTTGCCATGGGGCGAGGCGTAGATGCACTGAGACATCTGCTCGCGCGCGGCTTCGGCGCGTCCTTCGGACAGCATGAAATCGACGCTCATGAGGCAGTAGTCGAGCACATCGTCAGAGAGATCGAGCCGCAGTTTCACGTAGTCCTGCACCGCCTGGCTCAGATCCCCGAACCTGCGGGACTCTTCGTGCGCAAGCTTCCATTCGCCAAGCGCTGCGTGTGACAGCGCCTTGCCGACGCTATCGCCGAGGCGGCGCAGCTCGGCGTCATCAAGCTCGACGGGCTGCGCCGAGTGCACCTGCTCGAATCGGCGTGCAGCGGTGCTGGGATCGGGAAGGTCGATCTTTTGCTCGGTACGCAGCGCCGCGATCACCTGCCGCAGCAGCAGAAGCGATTCCTGCGATTCCGCGTGATCAATGACCACCGGCAGCCATGCGGACTGGCCCTGCGCAGTGGCTGGCAAGAGCAGCGTTGCGACAAGAAGCCAGTGACTAGTTTTCATTGCGTA
>DATHEN010000467.1:0-2531 GCA_035318565.1 Polyangiaceae bacterium | reverse complement strand
TAGCTTTTTCCGCTACAAGCTCCAGGAGGTCCGCGAAAAACTGGGCACCTCGGAGCGCGTGAAGACCCGGCTCGAGAGCTATTACAAGCGCGTGAACGAGCACAACAAGGAGGCGTTCAAGGACCGCCGGCCGGAGCCCGTGGCGGCCAACCAGAGCGGGTTCATCGGAGTCGAGGCCTGTACGGCATGCCACGGGGAGGAGCGCACTTTCTGGAACAGCACGCGTCACGCCAAGGCGTACTCGACGCTCGCCGTCGCTCACAAACAGTTCAATCTGGAGTGCGTTGGGTGCCACGTGACCGGCTACGAGAAACCCGGCGGCTCGACGGTGACTCACGTGGGCGAGCTAACCGGAGTGCAGTGCGAGGTGTGTCACGGTCCGGGCTCGCGGCACGTGGCCGCCCCGCAGAGTCCCGAGCTCATCGTGGCAAAGCCTGGGAAGAGCCTGTGCGCGCCGGAGTGTCACCACCCTCCACACGTAAAGCCTGACTGGAATGTAGATCAGGCCTGGAAAGGCATTCTCGGCCCTGGACATGGCGAGTGATGCCAAATAAGTTCTAGGATTGCCGGACGCGCCCGCCTTTCATGCCGACGATCAGCCACAGCAAGAAGGAGGTCCTGCTCAAACTGGTCTATTACGGCCCTGGGCTCGGCGGGAAGACGACGAACCTCGACTACATTCACGCCCACTCCAAGCCGGAACACCGCGGCAAGCTGCTGAGTCTCGCGAGCGAATCCGAACGCACGCTGTTCTTCGATTTGCTGCCGATCGATCTGGGTAAGTTCAAGACATATTCGATTCGGCTGCATCTGTGTACGGTCCCTGGCCAGCTCGCCTACGACCGCACGCGGCGGCTGATCTTGCGCAATGTGGACGGCGTGGTGTTCGTCGTCGATAGCCAGCCCGCCCAGCTCGACGCAAATTCCGAGAGCCTGGCGAACCTGGCGGTGAACTTGCGTGCACAGGGTACCGACCCAGACCGGCTGCCCGTCATCGTGCAGTACAACAAACGCGATTTGCCCGATGTGTCGAGTCCGGGCGAGCTCGCGCGCGCGCTCGGCATTCCCGATCACGTCAAGCAGGTGGAAGCGTCAGCGAAATTCGGTCAGGGGGTGTTCGAAACGCTGAAGCTCATCGTCACCGAATGCCTCAAGCTCGTCGGCGATCCGCGCAGGTCGCGCGAAGGACGCATTCCCTCGATTCTGCCGGGTCACCGCGCGTCGATGTATCCGGGCGCGGGACCCACGGAAGCTTCGCAGGTTCACGGCGCCATCCGCCTGACCGACACCGCGCGAACCTCCGAAGCGTCGAGCTCCACGAAGAAGGGTTCTTGAGTCTCACTCCGCGGCTGCGTGCGCCGGCGACTTCTGCACGGCGCTGACCAGTGCGCGACAGAACGCGGGTAGGTCTTCCGGGCGGCGGCTGCTGATCAGGTTGCCGTCGACGACTACTTCGTCGTCGACCCACTCTGCGCCGGCGTTCGTCAAATCGGTGCGCAAAGAGTTGTACGATGTCAAACGGCGGCCGCGCACGACGCCCGCTTCGATCAACGTCCACGGTCCGTGGCAGATGGCGCCCACGGGTTTGCCCGACGCCACGAAGCGACGCACGAACTCGACTGCGCGCGCGTCCATGCGCAAAAAGTCTGGGTTCATGACGCCACCGGGCAGCACCAGCAGCCCGTAATCGCCCGCTCTCGCGTCTTCGATGTGAAGGTCGACGTCGAACTCGTCTCCCCAATCACTGCCGCTCCAGCCACGCACTTTTTCTTTCTTGAGAGATACGATGTCAACGCCCACGCCCGCTGCAATCAGCGCATCACGTGGCTCCACGAGCTCGACCTGTTCGAACCCGTTCGTGACGAGAATGGCTGCACGTCGCTTGTCGGGCATGCTTCCTCCTGGGATTTCTCGCAATCGAGGTGCAACGCGCGTGCCCGCCGAAAACCCGGTCAGAAATGCAGCTGTGGCGCTCGGCCCTGCAGCACGAGCGGGCGCATCAGCGCCTGCTGGATGGTCGCCCAATCACGCGCGTGAGCAGGCCATGCGGGCAGCGCGCGCCTCCTGTCACAAAGGTCACGATCGACCGGATCTCGCCAGTCTCGCACGAACGCCTCGTGTCAATCCGCGACCTTGGGTCAGCGATGTGCGGCGAATGCCATCGTGCACCGCAACGCTAGTGTCCGATTCGGAGTCGCTACGTACCTCGAGCCACTTCAGTTGGCTTGTTTTCAACGCGGTTTTAGCGCTGCGCGGCGCTACGGGTGAGAATTGACGAGTCCGTGACGTTGGCTCGACCGTGTTGGCAAGACTCTTGCTCAAGCATGTCTATCGAAAGGGCCCAACGGTGACGCATCGCCGGGGCACCTCGAGGAGTTCGAAGGACGAGGGCGAGATAAAACGGAGCTAGATACGTAGTAGGCGGTAGACGAGCTGGTTGCTTCTCGCCCCGCGACCCGCTGCCCGCCACTGCGTATTCGAGGCTGCCATGCCGGTGCACCCCCGGTATGGCGGCCTCTCTTTTTTTGTCG
>DATHEN010000466.1:0-2402 GCA_035318565.1 Polyangiaceae bacterium | reverse complement strand
ACCGCCAGCACTGGCGAACGCTGGAGCCGTGTACGTTTACGAGCTCGATGCCGCAGGCGAGCACTGGCAGCGGGTGATCAAGCTGACGGCGGGCGACGAAGCCGCCGCGAACGATTTTTTCGGTTCCAGTATCGCGCTGGAGGGCAACACATTAGCTGTGGGCGCTCCGGGCGCTGACACTGCCGATAACGATGGCGCTCCCGAGTCGGGTGCTGTGTACGTGTTCGAAGGTAAGGACTGGCTCACTCACAGACCGCTGCAGCTCTTGCCACGTCGCGACAACATCGCCGGTTACCAGATGGGTGCGGTGGCCTTGTCCGGCGGCAGACTGCTGTGTGGAGCGCCAGCCGCCGAGGGCAACGGGCTCGCGTTCCTGTTCGAGCGCGACCCCAATGGAGTGTGGCAGGCGCCGCAGACGTTGGCACAACCCGCAGACGTGGCCTTGCCAAACGCGCAGTTCGGCCTGGGGGTCGCGATCGACGGCGACATTGCGGCGGTGACGCGACGGGTCAGCAACGACAACGGCGGAGTCTTCATCTACCGGCGTGAAGTGACGCAGCCAGGACCCCAAGTGCTCTGGAAGCTGCGCAGAACCTGGAACAGCACGGCGGTGGATTCTACCGGTTGGGCTGCTGGTGTGCGCGGGCCAGCGGTTTTCGTCGGCGCGACGCATCAGACGCCCTCAGGAGCAGCGTACGCGTTCAACGTGCCGCTTCAAGCGGGCGCGACGTTCCCGAGCGAAGCTCCGCCTTGATCGCGGCGGATATCAATCGAAGATCTCGCCGAGATTCTCGAGCCAGCTCTTCTTGCGATAGGAGCCATGACCCTGGCGCGTGTCCCGGTGCTGCGGGCTCTGTGCGCGCTCCTGCCCATAGCCGCGTCGATCCGATGAAGGCGGCTCGCGATCGTGCGACCCGTAGTAAGTGCGCTCTTCTTCGAGCTCGCGCTTGGCGTAGGCGAGTAGCTTTTCGAGCTCACCGCGATCGAGCCACACGCCACGGCACTGCGGGCAAACGTCCAAGGTGACGCCGGTGCGCTCGCGCTCATCGAGCACGCTGGTATTACAACGCGGACACTTCATGAAAATCTCCCTTCGCTATCCGCCCTTAGCATCGGGCTCGCGCGCGGCCAGTGCAACGCATTCGGCGCTGTCGAACGCCGATTTGCGCGGGAATAAGCAAGTGCAGGGCGATGTTGAGAGCGCCGCTCACCAGCGCTGCGTGAACACGGCTTCTGCACCGCTCGCGCTGCTGCGCGCGCCGAGCGTGGCTCTGGGTTCGCCTTCACCGGAGCTACTCAGCACGAGATACGTGCCGACCCCCACGCCGAACACGCCGGCGGCCAAGCCGATGGTGCTGATGGTGCCCCAGGTGCGGCCGGACTCGGCTGCGTCCACGCCGGCTTGGTTGCAGCGCTTGTCGGCGTTGCAGTTTTCATCGACCGTGCTCTTGCGGTCGAGCACCAGAAGCCCCGCAACAGCGCCCAGTCCGAGCGCCGCGATACCGGCCCCGCCGACGATGTAACCCGCCGTGCGGGATCCGCTCGGTCGCTCTTCGACGGTGGTGCTGTGGGGCTCCGTGACAGGAGCCGCGCGCGGCGAGCGCGGACCTGCCTCGACTTCCAGCGTCTGCGTTTGGCCCTCATCGAGCCGTACCTGGTACGTCTTGGGGGTGCGGCCGGGCGCACGAACCGCAATCTCGTGCTCGCCCGGATCGAGCGGTAGCGCGACGCCCAGGCTGGCGCTGCCGAGCTCCACGCTGCCGCGAAACACACGAGACTCAGCGGGCGCCGAGCTCGCGAGGCGTAAGGTCAAGCGCGGGATGCGCGGCTCGAGCTGCTCGGCGCGGCGCCGAGCGATGGAGCGCCGGTCGTCGGACGCGGGTAGGCGCTCGCCGACTTCCTTGAACAGAGTCCACGCGCTCGCCAGATGGCCCTGCTTCTCCTCACAATCTGCGATGTTGAAACGGGTGCCGAGCGCGGGATCGAGACGGTTGCTCTCGTGAAACTTCTTGCACGCAGTAGCGTGGTCGCCCTGATCGGCGGCCTTGCGTCCCTCGCGAAATAGCACCTCCGCGGCGGCGGCAGAGGCGGCATCCGCCGGCTGGGAGCGGGCGCTTTCGGCCACGCCGAGACTCGCGATGCCGAACAGCAACGCTGTCAATGCCGCGCGCATGTGTCGCTTACTGCCAAGTGAATACGCCCTCACGTGTATGCCATCCGAGGCCTTGTCGACCTACGTCTCAGCCGAAAAGGACCTTCCTTCGCGCTCAGTATTCCCGAGCCGAACGCCGCCGTCGACGAGTTTGAGTGCTTGCGTTGCTTGGCGTCGCTCGCATCGCTTGATGGGTGTCCGTGTTTCCGGACACTCCGGCGTGCGTGGTCCACGTCGATCGAATTGCTCG
>DATHEN010000465.1:0-2713 GCA_035318565.1 Polyangiaceae bacterium | reverse complement strand
CTCGATGCCCGTGTGGCGCTTGATGCGATCGAGACGTGGCTCGAGCACGCGCGCCGTCCGCTGCTCTCCGCGTCCGCGATTCGCAAGCGGCAGCAAATGGCGGCGAAACGGTTCGTAGACGATCGCCTGCTCGACATCGAGACGCACGGCGAACGTAGTCTCCTGCGGCAAGTGATAGCCCGCGACTCGCTCGTAGCGAATGAGTCGAAAGTAGATCAGGACCGCTACCGCGATGCCGAGCGCGAGCAACGCACCAAACCCGCTGGCCACGACCCAGTATGGGAGTCCTTTGCGCTCGCTCCTCGCAGACATCGCCCGCGAGAGCTATAGCGTCGCCGCAAGCGAGGCCAGCTGATTTGCTGACCTCGCTCGAAATAGAAGCGTGTGCCGCGTGGCGGCCGTCTTACTCGGCGGCTGCGCAGGCGATCTGAATGCAGCTCATGCCGGGCGGCGTGCAAGTTCCGCAGCTCGCATTGCAGCACACGGTCCCGGCTGGGCACGCCGTTTTGCCGCAGCTCTGCGGCGCCATGGGCTCACACGATGGCGCGCAGCCGCGCACCACACACTGCGTTCCGCTCGGACACAGGGCGGCCAAACAGGGATTGGTCAGGCACTACTGCCGCTGACAGCTGCACACGTTCGGATCGCTGTTCCACGCCGAGCCGGGCGGACACGACGCGCTCGTCGGGCAAACATGTGTCGACTCGCCACGATCGGCCGCGAAAATCGCTATAAAGCTACAATTGCAGGATCGAGGCTGCGTGCTTTCCAGCGAAGTCCGCGAATTCGGCAGGCTGAATGCAAGCCGCCAGGATTTCGAGCGATTCGACGAGACGCGGACCGGGACGATTGAAGAATGCGTTGCCGTCGGACAAGAACACCCGCGCACGCGCGCCGAGCGCGCAGAGTACTTGCTGGTCGATTGCGGATCGCTCGCGCAACGAACGCTCGATGTCGAATCCACAGGGCTTGATCAGCACCACGTCGGGCACCAAATCGCGCAGCTGTTGCGGAGACAGAGTCGGTGCAGCCTCACCTGCTCGGACCCCCACGGCTTCACCGCCGGCAAGCTCGATCAGCTCCGGCATCCAGGTTCCGCCCAGCATCAAGGGCTCGATCCACTCGACGCTGACCACGCGCGGCCTGCGCGGAATCGCGGCGGCGCGCCGGCTGATTTCACGCACGCGGCGCTCGAGCTCTTCGCGAACGGCCTGGCCGCGCGGCGAGAGCGCGAGGGCATCGGCCACGCGTTCGACGTCGGCGAAGACATCGTCGAGGCGCGTCGGGCGGAGACTCACCAGGCGCACCGACTCACGGTGCGTCAAACGTGCGAGCGCGCTCTGCACGTCATCCGAAGAGACTGCGCACACCTCACACAAATCCTGAGTGACCACGACGTCGGGCCGTAGCTCGGCGAGCAGCTCGGCGTTCACGTCATAGACGCTCAGCGCGCTCGTCAGCGCGCCGCGTACGGCCGCGTCTATCTCGCGGCTCGTACCGCCGGCGTCGATCTTGGAACGCGTCAGGACGGGCCGATCGACAATCTCCGGCGGAAAATCGCACTCGTGAGAGATACCAACCAGGTTCTCGGCCCCGCCCAGGGCGCAGACCATCTCGGTTGCAGACGGGAGCAGCGAGACGACACGCAGCGAGTCACGCTCTCTGCCGCTCATACGTCGATCTCTACCGCTTCCTCGGCGTGCTCCATGATGAAATGAAAGCGCGCCGTCGGATCCTTGCCCATCAGCTCGTTGATGACCCGATCGGCGGCGAGGCCGTCGCCCACGTCGACCTTTATCAGGCGCCGAGTCTTGGGGTTCAAGGTGGTGTCCCACAGCACCTTGGGCATCATCTCGCCGAGCCCTTTGAAGCGCGTGATGTCGACCTTGGCTTCGTCCTTGCCGAGCTGCTTCAGAATCTTCGCCTTGTCCGCTTCGTCTGCCGCCCAGAACGTGTCTTTGCCGGAATCGATGCGATAGAGCGGCGGCACGGCCACGAACACCTTGCCCTGCTTCATGAGCTCCGGCAGGTGCCGATAGAAGAACGTCAGCAAGAGCGTCGTGATGTGATGCCCGTCGGAATCGGCGTCCGCGAGCAGAATCACGCGCGCGTAGCGCAGCTTGTCCGCGCTGAAGTCCTTACCGATGCCGCAGCCGAGCGCGACGACCAGATCCGCCAGCTCCTTGTTCTCGAGTACTTTGGCGAGCCCCACGGACTCGGTGTTCAGCACCTTGCCTCGCAGCGGAAGCACCGCCTGTCGTTCGCGGTCCCTGCCCTGCTTGGCCGAACCGCCTGCCGAGTCGCCTTCGACGATGAACAGCTCCGTCTGTTCGCGGCGCGCGCTCGAGCAATCACTCAGCTTGCCGGGCAAGGTCAGCCGGCCATTCGTGGCGGTTTTCCGTGATATCGCCGCGGAGGCGGCGCGTGACGCTTCGCGCGCGCGCGCGGCGAGCACGATGCGCGTGATGATCTGCTCCGCTAGCGTGCGATTCGAGTTCAGCCACTGCTCGAGCGCAGGCCGGACCACGGTATCGACGGCGCCGGTCACCTCGAGGTTGTTCAGGCGATCCTTGGTCTGCCCCTGGAATTGCGGCTCGCCAATGTACACACTCAGCACGCACGCGAAGCCTTCGCGGATGTCTTCGGCCGTCAGCGTCACCCCGCGCGGGGTGAGATTGTGCGTCTCGACGTAGTTCCGGATCGCCTTACCGAC
>DATHEN010000464.1:0-2113 GCA_035318565.1 Polyangiaceae bacterium | reverse complement strand
GCAGACCCAGCAATAGCCCACCCTCGCAAGACAGCGAACTGTTCGAGCTGCGTAGGCTGAAGCCCGTTCCGGCGAATCACGGCCTGTCACTGCGGGACAGGAGCGAGCCTGCGGACATCGGTTCCACGCTTCGCGACAAGCGCTGGGTGATCGCGCTGTGCGCGCTGCTCGCCGTGGCCGTCGTACTCGGTTTCACCCTGTCCTCGCGCATGACCTTCCGTACCTCGGGCAGCCTCTATCTCGGCGAGGTGCAAGACAAGGGAGCGCCGCCGGCCAACGCCGAGGCGGACTTTTTGGCATCTCCTCAGGGGGAGCTCGGTACGGAAATCGAGATACTCAAGAGCGAGATGCTGGCGACGAACGCCATCCTCGAATCCGGCCTGAACGTGAACGTCACGCCCTACGGCTGGAACGCTCCGCGCTACTGGAAGTGGCGCATGTCGCAACGCGACCCGAACTTGGTCGAACATGGAGCGCTCGACGAGCTGGCGGCCACGGGCGAGCTGCGCGGACACACGCGGCAACCGCGTGCCTACCGCGTGAAGTTCACGAGCGCCAAAGACTACGAGCTCTGGACGGAGCCTCACTGGCTGACGCAGGGCAAGCTCGGCGACACGCTGTCCAGGGTGTCCTCGCGCTTCGCGCGGACCGAGACTCAGCGCGTCGCAAAGGGCAAACTCGGTGAAGCGCTGACCTCGAGTGAAGTGCGGCTCACGCTCGCCCCGGGCAGCGCACGCGCTCCCAATGCAGGCGCAGAGTACTCGCTCACGGTGTACTCGGTCGATGACGTGCTGCAGAGTGTGTCCGAAGCGCTCAGCGTGATGGCGCCGAAGTCCGCGGCGCCGGGCGGGCCCATCAGCGTGGTGCGCCTCGAGTTCAGCCACCCGTCGCCGCGTCGCGCGCAGCTCTTTCTCGAGAAGCTCATGCGCGGCTACTTGAACCAGCGTCAAGTGTGGAAGACCGAAGAGGCCACCGCCGCGGAGAGCTTCGTGAGCCAGCAGCTGCAGGGCATGCGTGAATCGCTGGACGGCGCCGAAAAGCGCCTGGCAGATTACAAAGAAAGCTCTGGAGTCGTCATGCTGAGTGACGAAGCCAAAGCCCTGATCGAGCAGCTCGCCAACTTCGAGCAGCAGCGCGTGGCCGTGGGGCTGCAGGCGTCGTCGTTCCGCGACGTCGACCGCATGCTCAAGAAGTCGGACACGGCGCCCATGGAGGCGTATCTGCTCGGTGAAACTCAGGACACCGTGCTCGCCGGCCTCGGTGCATCGCTCACCAAGGCACAAGAAGAGTTGAAGCGGCTCGAACAACAGTTTCAGGCCGATGCACCGTCCGTGCGCGAGCAACGCGCGCAGGTCGCGGCGCAGCTCGACATGGTCAAAAATTACGTGGCCACGCGTTCTTCCCGGGCGAAGGAGCAGCTCGGCGCGCTCGGCGGGATGATCAACCAGTACGAGCGCAAGCTGAAGACCATGCCCCGCGCGGAGGTGGAGCTGGCTCAGCTCGGGCGCCACACGGACGTATTGAGCAAGACGTACTCGTACTTGCTGGAGCGCCAGCAACAAGCAGCGATCGTCAAAGCCGCAAGCATTTCCGAGAACCGCATCCTCGATCTGCCGAAGGTCCCGTATGTCGAGGATACTCCGCGCCTGGGTATGCGCTTGCTACTGGGCGGTCTGCTCGGCCTGGCTATGGGCGTCGTGTTCGTGCTGGGCCGCAAGCGTTTTGCCAGCACGTTCCAGACCGCGAACGACATCACGACCCGCCTGAATGCGCTGCCCGTGTTCGGGATGCTTCCCAGCTTGCCGCGTCGCAAGCGCATCAAAGTCACGCGCGGCAAGCCCACCCCCCTGCTCGACTTCGTGGCGAGCCAGCCGAGCTCCGAATTCGGGCGGGCTTGCACACTCTTGCGTGCGAACATTTATCGATCCGATTCGCGCGGCCAGTGCAAAGTCATGCTGGTCACCTCGTCCACTCCGCGGGACGGCAAGACCACGTGCGCGCTGGGGCTCGCTACGGTGCTCGCGGCCGACAGGAACCGCGTGCTCCTGATCGACGCGAACATGCAAAAGCCCGTGCTCCACGCGCTGCTCGGCTCGTGGCAAGAGCCGGGGTT